>JBAZWX010000028.1:0-9310 GCA_041660145.1 Minisyncoccota bacterium
GACGTAGCGATAGTTGATGACGATGTGGCTGTCATACCGGGAGACAAAAAACAGATTGTGGCTTTAGTCCGTAGTGTAGAAGAAAGCCCCAGTGATAAATTTAAGGTTCTTTTACTTTCCAGCCCGGTTAATATCACGACTTTGAACTGGGTATTGGTGGAGACGGAGTAAAATATTTATGAGAAAAGAGTTACTAATTAGAGTCTGTGCCGATTTGGGTATTCTTTTTGTGGCCACAACACTACCGTGGTGGGTGTCTTTGGTTTTGTCGTGCCTTGCTTTTTTTAGATTTAAAAAATTTTTTGAATTTGTGTTTTTCGGTTTTTACTTGGACATTTTATACGGAGTTCCAATCTTAAGGCTGGGCGGCTTCGACCTTGTTTTCTCATTAATTTATCTTTTTGTTTTCAGCGCCATTCTTTTCTTTTCTAGAGTTGTCAGAGAATAATGAAAAAACGATCAATAAAAAAGGAAATAAACCCTGACGAGATATTTTTGGATTCTAAAAATCTCCCGTCTTTTGACACCCAACAGTTTGAGGGGAAAATAGAAAAACCTATATCTAAGGCGGCTATTTTTTTTGTAGGTATAGTAATATTTGCTATCCAGGGAGTGTATATAACGAGGGCCTGGTCTTTACAGGTGGACCGTGGTGATTATTTTTTGAACAGAAGCGAGAAGAACACACTAAGATTTTCCCCAATTTTTCCCGAAAGAGGGATTATATACGACAGAAATGGAAATGAATTAGCTTGGAATACCCCTGATGGAAGAAAATACAACGAAGCGGCGGGGATGAGTCATACGGTTGGTTACGTTGGTTATCCTACTAAAGATGAAATATCCGATCTTGGCTTTAATCCCAAGGAATATGTTGGGAGAGACGGAATAGAAAAAGTTTTCAATGACAAATTGAGGGGAACTCCTGGCTCAAAAATTGTCGAAGTCGATGCAACGGGTAAAGTTATTTCTGAAAATGTGAGAGATAAGGGAGAGCAAGGCGATGCGCTTTACCTTTCTGTTGACTCCAGGGTGAACGGCAAACTATCAGAGTTGTTAAAAAATTATTTAGCCGCGATGAAATTTCCTGCTGGAGCGGCCGTGGTCATGGACGTTAAGACGGGGGAAATACTAGCAATGTCTAGTCATCCGGATTTTAGCCAGGATATTATGTCTGGCGGTAGTGACGCTGTCGCAATAAAGTCTTTTTTAAACAGCACTAAGTCGCCGCTACTAAACAGGGTTGTGTCTGGTCTTTATGCTCCAGGTTCCACGATAAAACCTGTTATCGCCATGGGGGTTTTGCAAGAAAAAGTAATTTCTCCCGACAAGAAAATTTTAAGTACTGGTTCTATCTCTATTCCCAACCCTTACTTTCCGGATAAATTCTCTGTGTTTAAAGACTGGAAAGCTCATGGATGGGTTAACCTAAGACAGGCCATAGCTGTTTCTTCGGACGTCTATTTTTATGCAGTTGGCGGTGGTTTTGAAGATCAACGGGGCATAGGAATAACTAACATTGATAAATACGCGGGAATGTTTGGCCTTGGCACAACCACAAAAATAGAAGTGGAGGGCGAAGGGGTTGGTACTATTCCGTCTCCAGACTGGAAACTAAAAAATTTTAATGGACAATCTTGGTTATTGGGAGACACTTATAACACAGTTATTGGTCAATACGGTTTTTTGGTTACGCCTCTGCAAATGGCTAGAGCTATAGCTGCTATTGCCAACGATGGGTATGTTGTCAGGCCGACATTATTAATGGTTAAGGAAGGGGAAAGCAAAGATCTCAATGGCGAAGACCGTTTACCGCTAGATCCTGCCAATTTTGGTATAGTTAAGGAAGGCATGCGTCTGACAGTTACCGGAGGTACTGCAGGGTCGCTTAATGTTCCTGGGATGCTGGTGGCTGCAAAAACGGGTAGTGCCCAGGTTGGTATAAGTAAGAAGAAGTTAAATGCATGGATTGAGGGGTTTTTCCCTTATAAAAATCCCAGATATGCGTTTGCTATTGTTATGGAAGGAGGGGCTTACAATAGCCCGGCAAGCCCGGCCCAGATTATGAGGAGTCTCATTATGTGGATGCAGGAAAATAAAATGCCCTATGTTACGGCCTCATCTGAAAATGCCGTTGATAGTGCCACTACGACCCCATATATAAACCAAGATGTCAGTATATAATTTCAAAAAAATAAATAGCGCGGAATATGCTGGCAAATCAGCCAGTCTTAAACTTGCAGATGTACCTCTAACGCAGTGTCCTTTTTATGGAGAATGGCAGGAAAATATTGGCTCGCAGGTTTTTCGCTTTTTGATATTAGAAGGGGACGACATCACGGGTCTGGCCCAAGCCATTAAATTTAATGTGTCTCTTGGAAAAAATTATATTTACATTCCACATGGGCCGATAATGCTAAAAACTCCAACGGATACCTTTTTGAGTGAATTTCAAAATTTCGTTTTGTCAGACATTGTAGATAAAAGTACATTTTTTGTGAGGTTTGATATTTTTGAGGCAGGAGCTTCTGGCGAGAACAATCTCGATATTAATTTACCGGGCAACTTCTATAAATTGCCATATTCTGAATACGGGGGAGATTTCCAACAAAAGTTTGAGAGAGTTATAGGTTTGGGTCCCAAAGAAGAAGATCTAAGGTTTAGTTTGCATAGAACGGCAAAATACTTAATAAACAAATCTACCAGACATGGCATCGAAATTTCTTTTATAAGCGGCCCTGACATCATGACTTATCTGGATGATTTTTGTAGATTAATGTCCCAGACTGCAGGTAGAGATCGTTTTTCTTTACACAGTAAAAAATATTATGAAGCTATCTTTAATGATATGGCTCGTGTTGGTGGTGAACGAGGGTTTTTAACCGTTGGGAAAAAGTTAAATAAAGTGGTTTTGACGAATTTGAATATAATTCACGGCCAGACGGTGACCTTTCTTTTCGGGGGGGCAGATGAAACTTATTTGGACGATGGTCTTTCCTATTTGGCGCAGTGGGAATCTGTCAAAAAAGCCAAAAAAGATGGCCATAAAATTTATAGCTTTGGAGCAGTGGTCCCTCCTGGCAAAGACCTGATTTTCAAGGGTTATGTCGGTTGGAAGGGCTTAACCAGCTTTAAAGACAAATTTGGTGGTCGTGTGCTTGAATACGGAAATGTTTATGATATAATCGTCGAATCGTTCTGGTACCGACTGTTTAGCGCCAAAAGGCGCTTACGTCTGTGGAAAAAACGTATATTTAGATTTAAATAAAATGGCATCTAATAACATTCAATATTTAAGCAAAGAGAAATTTGAAGAACTTAAGCAAGAGCTTGAGGTACTAAAAACAACAGAGAGAAAGCAGATTGCTGAAGATTTGGAGTTCGCGAGGGCTTTGGGGGACCTTAAAGAAAATGCTGAGTATCATCAGGCGCGAGAACGACAGGCAGATATAGAAGATAGGATTTTTGATTTGGAAAATATTTTAAAGACAGCCGTCATTATTACCGGTGACAGAAAGGGGATGGCCTTTATAGGTTCAGAAATAAAGGTTAAAAAGGAAGATACAGGAGAAACAAAGGTTTATGTAATTGTTGGCTCTGAAGAGGCTGATATCGCTAAGAACAAAATTTCTAACACAAGTCCTCTAGGACAGGCTATAATAGGTAAGAAGGTCGGAGACACCTTCAAGGTTAAGGCCCCCAAGGGGGACATAACTTACAAAATACTTGAGATTAAGTAACCTATTTATTTTTCTAAAACAAAATGGCTTCTATAGAAGAGATTCGTGACGAACGAATCAAAAAATTAGCAAACTTGAGAAAAGCGGGGATGGACCCATATCCTGTTTCCTCTGATGTAACTCATACAGCAGATCAAGTTCTTTCTTCTTTTGACAAACTTGCTGTGTCGGGAGAGAAAGTTTCTGTCGGTGGGAGGATAATGGCAGTTAGGGGACATGGGGCTGTATCTTTTGTCGATATCGATGATGGTACGGCAAAAATTCAGGCATTATTTAAGAAGGATATCGTTGGAGAAGAAAAGTTTAAACTCTTTGCGGACAATGTTGATATCGGAGATTTTATTCAACTGTCTGGTAAAATGTTTGCGACTCAGCGTGACGAAAAAACGCTTGAGGTGGCGGATTGGAATATGCTTGCAAAAAGTTTAAGGCCGTTGCCAGACAAGTGGCACGGTTTGCAAGACGTTGATGAACGCTATCGCAGAAGATATCTCGATTTGTTAATGAACAAGGATCTTCGTGATCTCATTGTAAAAAAATCTAAATTTTGGGATGTCACCAGGAATTTTTTCAAAGAGAGAGGTTTTCTTGAAGTAGAAACTCCGACCTTGGAACTTACTACAGGCGGCGCAGAGGCCAGGCCCTGTAAGACTCACCACAACGACTTCGACTTGGAGATGTACCTAAGGATTTCAGTTGGCGAATTATGGCAAAAAAGGCTTATCGCGGCTGGGTTCCCGAAAACTTTTGAAATTGGTAGGGTCTATAGAAATGAAGGGACTAGCCCAGAGCATCTACAAGAATTTACTAATATGGAGTTTTACTGGGGATATGCCGATTACAAAGATGGAATGAAATTGGTCAAAGAATTATATCGTTCTATCGCTGAAAAGGTATTTGGAACAACAAAGTTCGAACACAATGGCCATTCTTTTGATTTGGCCAGCGAATGGAAAGAGATCGATTATATAGGAGAAATAAAAGAACAGACTGGAGTAAATATCGAAAAGGCCAATGAACAAGAAATAAAGGACAAACTAAAGGAGCTTGGCGTTGTCTATCAGGGCGAAAATAAAGAACGCCTCGTGGATACTTTATGGAAATATTGCAGAAAAAATATTTCTGGTCCAGCGTTTCTTGTAAACCATCCGGTCTTAGTGGCTCCACTTGCAAAAAGAGTCCCAGGAGAAGACGCAGCTAACCCGACCATGAATCGCGTGGAGATGTTTCAGCCTCTTATTGCTGGAAGCGAAGTGGGTAGGGGGTATTCAGAATTAAATGACCCTGTTGATCAAAAAGAAAGATTTGAAGCACAACAAAAGTTGATTGAGGGAGGAGACGAAGAGGCCATGATGCCAGACTATGAATTTGTCGAAATGCTGGAACATGGAATGCCGCCAACATGTGGTTTTGGTTTTGGCGAACGCCTTTTCGCCATTTTAGCCGGTAGACCTGCTCGAGAACTTCAAACGTTTCCTCTAGTTAGACCGAAGGAAGAGTAACCTAAAACAAAACATTTGACGAAAATAGGGGCGCATGTTGCGTCCCTATTTTCTTTTGACGCTTTGTGGGGTTGGCCTATCATTTAATTTAGGGGGTTCCCCAGTATGTTGACAATTAAACGACAGAGTCGGCTCTTTACGAGTCTCGGCTCAAGGAGGAAGGGAAAACATGCTAAGAAGAAACGGTTTTCTTATTCCAGATGATGTCGGAGGTCCCATTGTTCTTGCTTGCTTTTTAGCTGCCCTGGTTTCCGGTGTCTTTACTATTGCTGCTGTGGATGTCTCCGGTCGTTGTACATGTGGGTTGGTTTGTTTTGTCTCTTTGGCCTTGCTGGCCCTTTTGTTTTCGGCCAAGGGTCATTCCGAAATAAAAGAAATACCAGAGGGGACTGCTGTTCGTGTTTACAAGGCGATTTTTTGTGAAGAGAAAGATAACAATTGCTGTTATGTGATGCTTCAGAGAGTTGGTTTCATCCCGGAAGTTTATAGATGCGACAAACTACCTGACAGACTTGGAATCAACGGAAATTCGGACGGAGCCTGGTACGTTGTGACTACCAAAGAAGGTAAAACAATTTTGGAACCGACGACTGCGACTACTATGCAGCAGTAGCCTGATAAACAAAAAAGTGAAGACAAGTAGAGGAGGTCAATGTCATGACCCACCGAAGAAATCTTAGATTTAGGATCTCTGTTGAGGATCCTAATGATAACAAGAAACTTATCGAATACGACAGTAATAGATTGCCCAAGGGCGTCAAACGACGCATGAGAATAGATTTTAGAAATCGATGGGCAGATGAAGTTGCAGAAAAACGTGTCACGATTGGCCAGGAAGCGTTTATGCTTGTTTCAAAGAGCAGATTTCCTGGTCGGTCTTCAAAGACCCTTCTTCTTGTAGAACGTTTTTTGTCTCTTTTCGGAGAAAAATGTGGAGATGGAAATATCAACCTTGGATTTGTTAAGATAAATTACAATAGACGAATGTATTTTGACGGAAAAATTTTGGCCACGGTCGTGCATGTGAGTGCAAAAAACTCTGATTTATTTGCTGCGGCTTATCTAAAGGGGACGAAAAAATGTTACGGGTTTTTACTGGATTATTCTTCTGGGGAATGGGAAGACCGTTTGGTTGAGTTCTGGGATAAATTATGGGCAGTTCTTTCGTCTGACGAAAACTTGATCAAATATTCCCTGGGTCCAATCTTGGGAGAGGTAATTTTTGGTAGATAAATTTTGGTTAAGGTTTTTAACTTCTATTTTTGTGTATTTTGCGGACCAAATAGGGCCGCACCCCCGGGCTTCTGGCTCGGGTTTTTTCGTTTTGTTCCAGTGCGATATCACGGCCCATTTAGGCCGTTTTTTGCTATGTCAAAAAAATAAAGAAGTGGATAACTGTGTTTTGCTGTGTGGCCTAGTGGTATATAATATTAATGTAGTGGTATAAAGTGGAAAACAGTAAAAATGCTTGTCGGAGAATACAATCACACGATAGATCCAAAGAAAAGACTCTCTTTACCTGCGCGTTTCCGAAAAGAGGTCGGCAAACAGGTTGTTATAACCCACGGGCTGGACAACTGTTTGTTTGTTTATCCAATGAAGGAGTGGTCTAAAATTGCTGAAAAACTTTCCACGCTTTCGATGGGTCAATCTGACACAAGAGGATTCAACAGGTTCATGCTTGCTGGGGCAATGGTTGTTGACATAGATGCCTTGGGTAGAATTTTAGTTCCAGACTATCTAAAAGATTTTGCAGCTTTAAAAGAAAAAGTAGCAGTAGTCGGAGTGCACACTCATATCGAGATTTGGGATGAAGACAGGTGGAACACGTATAAGAAACAGATCGAGAAAAATGCTGACGCTTTAGCCCAAAAGTTGGGCGAGATAGGGGTGATTTAAATGTCTGTTCATAAGCCAGTTCTTTTAAAAGAAGTAATAGAAGGTCTTGATCTTGCCAAGGGCGATCTGGTTGTTGACGCGACTTTCGGAGGAGGCGGACATAGCATGGCAATGTGTCGTTTGATAGGCGCTAATGGAAAAATCATAGGTTTTGATGCTGATGCTGCTGCCATAACTGCGGGACAAGAGAAAAAAGAGTCGGGAGAGTTTTCTTCGTGTCAGATAGATTTTGTCCAAACAAATTTCAGAAACATCGATAAGGCTCTTGCCGCGGAGAATGTCCATCTTATTGACAAAGCACTCTTCGATTTTGGTCTAAGTTCTGACCAGCTTGAGAGTTCGGGTCGGGGCTTCACTTTTCTGAAAGACGAACCTCTAATCATGACGCTTGCCGCTAATCCTGGTCCTGATGATTTGTCTGCTCGCCAAATCGTAAATGAGTGGTCAGAAGAAAGTCTTGCGGATATCATCTATGGATTTGGAGGAGAAAGATATTCGCGCAGAATAGCAAGAAAGATAATCGAGGGTCGTACAGTTGAGCCCATAGAAACGACTTTCCAGTTTGTTGATGTCATAGGAAAAGCGGTGCCGGCGGACTACAGAAGGGGTCGCATACACTTTGCCACAAAAACTTTTCAAGCGATAAGGATAGCGACAAACGACGAGTTGGGGGCTATCAGAACTGCACTTTCCGCGATATGGCCAATTGTAAAAACTGGCGGGCGAGTAGCGGCGATCTCATTCCATGAGCTAGAAGATAGAATTGTGAAATTATTTTTTAGGGACAAAGCAAATAATGACGAAGCAATTCTTATAACGAAAAAACCCATCATTGCGGACGATGATGAAATGAAAGAAAATCCACGATCGCGAAGTGCAAAACTAAGAGTTATTCAAAAAAAGTAAAAATGTATAATCAAAAACAATTAATTTTAATAAATTTTGATTCGATAAAATCGACGCTCTTTACTTTTTTGTGTTTATGGATTGCGCTAGCTGGAATTTCATATCTTGTTTTGGTAAAAAATTCTATTTTCAATATTGTCTACGTTGAGAGGGCTGGGGATGAAATAACAAAAACAACAAGCGCTGTTTCCGATCTTGAATATCGGTACATGTATCTAAAAAACGGCATCAATATGGAATTGGCCGGTGAAATGGGTTTTGCTGAGGATCTTAACAAAATACATTTTGCCGGAGTCGGTGCTCCTTCAGGTTTATCCCTTTTAAGCAATGAAAGGTAGTTTTTTAGTAAGGACTAGAGTTATTGCTCTGGTTGTCGTGATATTTTGCTGCGTGCTGGTAGCGCGTCTTTTTTTTGTTCAGGTAATGAGAGGGGAAGAGTTTGCCTCTGACGCCGATAGACAATACGTTAAACCAAGCGGTGTTTTTAAACGCGGTACGATTTTTTTTAAAGAGAAAGATGGCAATCTTGTTTCGGCCGCAGCTCTAAAGGAAGAATATATAATTGCGATTAACCCGTCTCTGATCAAAGACAAAGAGACAGTTTTTGCTTCTTTGTCTTTGATTATTCCAATAGAGAAAAATGCTTTTTTTGCCAAGGCTAGTTTGATAAATGACCCTTATGAAGCTCTTTATAAAACTATCGATCAGAGCAAGGCGGACGCCATTAAAGCTCAAAAGTTGGAAGGCGTGATTATTCAGAAAGACAATATTCGTTTTTATCCGGCAAAGAAAGAAGCGGCGCATGTTATAGGGATTGTGGCTAAATCGTCTAACGACGGAGACAAGCTTCTTGGTCGTTACGGTATTGAAAAATATTACGAAGACGTTTTGGGGCGTGATCAGCAGTCGTTGTATGTAAATTTCTTCGCAGAGGTTTTTGCAAATATAAAAAACAGTTTTTGGGGTAAGGGGGATAGCCCTTGGGGCGATGTGGTTCTTTCTATAGATCCTGCTGTCCAGGAATTTACAGAAAGTAAATTGAGGGGGTTACAGGAGAAGTGGCAAATTGATTCGGGGTCAATTGTGGTAATCGATCCCAACACGGGGAAAATTGTAAGCATGGCCTCATGGCCAAACTTTGATCCTGGTAACTTTTCTAAGGAAAAACAGATGTCAGTCTTTGTAAATCCTGTTGTTGAGGGTGTTTTTGAGATGGGTTCAATAGTTAAGCCAATAACTTTGGCAGCCGGGCTTGATGTCGGT
>JBAZWX010000029.1:0-1202 GCA_041660145.1 Minisyncoccota bacterium
GTAATTCTTGATCCGGGATTTTAATATGATTATACCGACGACAAAAAAGAATATGGGATTCACCATGATAGAACTTATGGTTTCTATCTCCATATTTTTTATTACGGCGTCGATGATTTTAACAAACTACCCAGCCTTTGGAACTAACTTGGCCATAGAAAACCTGGCACAGGACATAGCGTTGTCTATAAGGCAGGCACAGGTTTTTGGAGTGGCTATCGTTGGCGCGGGAAGTGGAACGTCTCAAGTATTTAATGCGTACGGAATAAGTTTTCCAGCCCCGGATACCACTCTTGCTTCTATGTATAAATATACAATTTTTGCTGATGTACCGGTTGCCGGGACGAGGTCGGGTGATCTTGCTTACAACCAAAATAGCTCAACGTGCGGAACGCCAGTTCAGGGTGACGAGTGCCTGACTGACTATCTCTCAAACTCAAAAAGATATGGGGTACTTTTCTTGTGCAAAGACTATTATCATACTGATTCTGCAGCGACGGTTGCCGGACGTATCCGTGATTGTATGGACAGCAGTTTAAACTATCGTCTCAACGATTTGGGTATAGTTTTTGCCAGACCGCAGCTTGAAGTAACCAAATTTTATGGCACGACAGTCTTAAACCCCTCGACCCCAATAATAGATGTTTCGGATGTTGCGATTATTGTAGGAACTAAAGATGCCAAAAATATGAGAGCCATTGTTGTTTGGAAAACAGGGCAAATATCTGTTGAGAGAAGTATAACTGAGTAGTATGAAAAGAAAAATTAACAAAAAAGCAGGTTTTACACTGATTGAGATAATGGTCTCAGTGGCTATTTTTAGTGTCGTTATGCTCATAGCCATAGGGGCGCTTCTTTCTGTCAACGACTCAAACAGAAAGGCGAGAGCCCTAAGAGTTGTTATGGATAATTTGAACTTTGCGGTGGAAGATATGTCAAAAAAGATGAGAACCGGTTCAGATTTTTATTGTAAAGATGGAGATCTCTCCGATTATGTTAAAGGAGATAAAAAAGATTGCGCTGGTGGAGCTAGCCAGATAGTTTTTAAATTTAAGAAAAAAACGGACTCTCAGGAGGAACTTATCGCTTACTGGCTAGATCGTGGAATTAGCAACAATAAAGGCATGATCAAAAGTAAATCTGTTCTTCCTAATACTGGCACCTCGTTGGCCTTAGCAGATTCTTACTACATGACGTCGCCA
>JBAZWX010000029.1:1212-4607 GCA_041660145.1 Minisyncoccota bacterium
AGGCTCTAATAACCATAGTTGTATCTGGAACAATAGATCTTGAATCAATAAAATTAAGGACAACTTTTGACATACAAACAACAGTATCGCGCAGAAGCGCAGGATAAAAATGATATTTAAAGGATACAAAAGAATAAATGGCAAAAGAAATAGGGGGCTTACTCTGATCGAAACTTTAACCGCCTTGACCCTCCTTATGATGTCTATAGCGGGGCCGCTGGTTTTAGCGGCGCGTAGTCTTACTTTTGCTACTTTTGCCAAAAACGAAATTGCCGCTTTTTATTTGGCCCAAGAAGGAGTTGAAATGGTACGAAATGTGCGCGACAAAAATTTAAAGAATGGAGAACCTTGGAATAGTTATTTCGGAGGATGTAAAGATAGTGACAATAAAAGATGCGTTGTGGATATATGGACGGTCGGTAAAACCAGCATGGATATAAATTTTGACGGAAGTAGTTGGTTGACAGATTTGGACAGCCACAGTGTTGGCATTAAAGAATGTCCAAAAAGTGACCTGGACTGTCAGAAGGTAAAATACATACAAGCTCAGATATTATGGTCATGGATTTTCAAAAGAGATGTTTGCGTCTACAAACAATGCCACCACTAGCCCCTTTGGCAGATATTTTGTGGTGGAACCTGTTTCTTCAGATGGCAACGAGGTTGTACTAAGAGTTGTTGTGTCCTGGTATAACGGTTACAAAGAAAACGAGGCAAAGCAGCTAGTCCCATTTGAGAGAACCCTTGAATTAAAAGAAAATCTTTTTGCTATCCGATGATAAAAAAGCAGAAACAAATTAAGGCCGGCTTCATAATGCTTTTTACTATTTTGGTTTCCGGCGTAGTTTTGGCGGCCGCTTTGGGTATATCGAGAATTGTTGTGAAAGAGATACTTTTGGCGTCTATTGGAGCCGATTCTCAGCAAGCTTTTTTTGCCGCCGATAGCGGTGCTGAATGTGCTCTTTATTGGAACAAAACTGGGAAAAATAGATTTGCTACAGACACCCCAGCAAGTCTTGCTCGTGGTATAGAATGTAATGGTTTTGTTCTAGGCAACGATGAATCAAATCCTCTTTTAGTTGCGAACTCATTTATAACGGGCCAAGGAGACAACAACATAATTGGTGGTGCAGACAAAAGCGTGTTTGCTTTTAGTCTAGAACCGGCCGCCGCTCCAGATACAAAGCCAGGTTGTGCCATAGTGACGGTGGATAAATCTCACTGGGGAGTAACAACAATTTCGTCCCGTGGTTATAATACCTGCGGAAGTAGCAGAAGAAGAGTTGAAAGAGCCCTTGAGGTTACTATTACAAACAGATAATAAGGCGCTGCAAAAAATAATTGTCTCTGTTAAACTGTCGTTACTATGGATATAGATTTTAAAGAGGCGTCAGAAAGAGTAAAAAAACTTAGAGAGGTAATAAATTACCACCGCCATTTGTATCACGTTCTTGATAAACAAGAGATAAGCGATGCTGCTCTTGATTCTCTAAAACACGAGCTGGTTGTCCTGGAAACAAAATATCCTAAACTATTAACCCCAGATTCCCCGTCTCAGAGGGTAGCCGGTAAGCCATTAGACAAGTTTAATAAAATAACCCACGCAGTTCCTCAGTGGTCTTTTGATGATGCGTTTAACGAGCAGGAGATAAGAGACTTTGATAAAAAAGTAAAAAATTTTCTACAAAAAATTGGCGAAAAAACAACAGATGTTTCTTACGATTGCGAACTCAAAATAGATGGTTTCAAAATCGTTCTTACGTATGAAAAAGGTGTGCTCAAAACGGCTGCAACAAGGGGAGACGGAAATGTCGGTGAAGATGTTACAAATAATGTAAAAACGATAGAATCTATTCCTTTGCGCCTAACTAGAGATGTAGATATTATTGTCGAGGGGGAAATTTGGCTTGGTAAAAAGGAATTGGAAAGGATAAATAAAGAGAGAGAAAAGGCTGGCGATCCCTTGTTTGCAAATCCAAGAAACGTCGCGGCTGGAACGATTAGGCAGCTTGATCCAAAGGTAGTGGCCTCTCGAAAATTAAGTAGTTTTATATACGATATTGCAAAGTTGAGTGACGGTATGCCAGAGTCGCAGATTGATGAGCTTTGTCTTCTAGAAGAGTTGGGTTTTAAGGTTAACAAAAATTATAGGCTCTGCAAAAATATAGACGAAGTCATATCTTTTTGGAAAAAATGGCAGGACGATTCGTTGCGAGGCAAACAGGAGTCTTGGCTGGATGGCGTTGTTCTTAAGGTTAATAGCAGAAAACTTCAGGAGGTGCTTGGCTACACAGGAAAAGCGCCAAGATACGCAATAGCTTTTAAATTTCCCGCTGAGCAAACGACTACGAAGGTTTTGGATATTAAGGTACAAGTTGGAAGGACCGGGGCCTTAACACCTGTGGCTCATCTTGTGCCGGTTTCCGTCGCTGGTCCGACGGTCTCTAGAGCAACTCTCCACAACGAAGACGAGATTAAAAGGCTAGGTGTAAAAATAGGGGATACTATTGTGATTCAAAAAGCTGGCGATGTAATTCCAGAAGTAGTCTCTGTTGTCACTGGCCTGAGAACAGGAAAGGAGAAAGATTTTCATTTTCCAAAGAAGTGTCCGGTTTGCGGTAGTGACGTATCGCGAGTTAAGGGAGAAGCGGCCTGGCGTTGTACAAATAAAAAATGTTTTGCGAAAGAAAAGAGAAAACTTTATTATTTTGCTTCTAAAAAGGCTTTTGACATCGATGGTCTTGGTCCGAAAATAATAGATCTTCTTGTTGAAAATCAGTTAATTTCTGGTCCTGTCGACATCTTTGACTTAAAAGAGGAAGATCTTGTCGATTTGCCAGGTCTTGGAGAAAAATCGGCAAAAAATTTATTAGAGGCTGTAGATAAGGCTCGTTTTGTTGCCTTGCCCCGGCTACTTATTTCCCTAAGCATCGACCAGGTTGGGGAAGAAACCGCCTATGACCTAGCTGAACATTTTGAGACTATAGAGGCGGTATCAAGGGCATCTGTTGATGACCTACAAAAAATCAATGGTGTAGGCAGTGTGGTCGCCGAGTCGATATTCAAATGGTTCAATGATTCTTCGAACAAGAAAATAATTAGAGATCTTTTGAGCAAGATCAAAGTTGGTGGTCGGGAAAAAAGGAAAGATGATCTTGCCGGAAAAACTTTTGTCGTCACCGGGACCCTCTTGTCATTATCAAGAGACGAGGCACACAAGATAATTAGGGACCTTGGCGGAGATGTTTCCAGTTCGGTTTCTGCAAAAACAAGTTTTGTTTTGGCTGGCGACAATCCAGGATCAAAATTACAGAAGGCCAAAGAGCTTGGCGTTGCCGTTTTGACCGAGGCAGAGTTTTTAAAAATGGTTAAAAAGTGATATATTGCTTTCACAA
>JBAZWX010000029.1:4617-9086 GCA_041660145.1 Minisyncoccota bacterium
AATTAAAACAGTTGACGAAATGGCTGGGTTGGCGCGTATTGCCTTAACGCCAGAGGAAAAGACCAACCTGCAAAAAGATCTTGAGAAGATATTAAACTATGTATCTGAGCTTAAAGAAGTTGATACAAGCGAAAAACCTGGAGCTACAATATCTGACAGAGAGTTTGATTCACTAAGTAAGCCGATAAATGTCATGCGTCAGGATATGAACAATCTTTCTTCAGACGATTCTTCCGTTAAGGAAATTTTAGAGGGAGTCCCAAAGAAACGAGATAAATATTTTTCTGTAAAACGCATTCTCGATAACATAAAATAGACGTCACACATGATAGACATATCTAAAATGGGGGTTAAAAAAATTAAAGAAGGCCTAAAGGCTCGAGAGTTTTCTTGTGCTGAAATAGTAAATTTATGTCTACAAAATATTGAAAGCAAAAATGGAGAGATAAACGCGTTTTTAGAGGTATACGATGATGTCGTCGCGCAAGCCAAAAAGGTTGACGAATTAATTAGCAGGGGAGATTTTTCTGGAAAGTTGCTCGGTCTTCCTTTGGCGATTAAGGACAACATTTTAATTAAAGGAAAAAGAACATCTTGCTCATCAAAGATGTTGGAAAATCATGTAGCCGCCTATGACTCAACTGCCATAAAAAAATTACGCAAGGAAGGAGCTGTTTTCTTGGGTAGAACAAACATGGACGAGTTTGCTATGGGTAGTTCGACTGAAACTTCTGCTTTTGGCGTGACAAGAAATCCTATCGATCCGACAAGGGTTCCTGGCGGTTCATCCGGAGGTTCTGCGGCGGCTGTTGCCAGCAATATGGCAGTGGCGGCTTTGGGGTCTGATACGGCCGGTTCTGTCAGACAGCCGGCAAGTCTTTGTGGTGTCGTTGGTCTTAAAACCACTTATGGAGCTGTTTCTCGATACGGTCTAATAGCGATGGGGAGTTCTCTTGACCAAATAGGTCCTATCACAAAAAAAGTGGCTGACGCCAGAGAAATTTTTAGCGTAATCGAAGGGATAGATCCTATGGATTCCACCACCTTGTCCGATGACTTCAGAAAAGGCATTAGGTTGCCTCTTTCCGGGAAAGCGAAAATAGGCGTTCCAAGGGAGTTTGTCTCTACTGGGGTAGATAAAGACGTTGTTGATAATTTTAACCAGACAGTAAACAAGTTGGAAAAGGCGGGTCACGAGATAATTGATATAAAACTGCCAACGGTTAAGCATGCTTTAGCTGCCTATTATGTGATAGTTCCGGCCGAAATTTCTGCCAACCTAGCTCGTTTCGACGGTGTTAAGTATGGTTTACACAGGGACGGTCAGACATTGCTCGATGATTATTTACAGTCTCGGGCTGCCGGTTTTGGTAAAGAAACAAGACGTAGGATAATTTTGGGCACATATATTCTCTCTTCCGGTTACTACGATGCATATTATAAAAAGGCGAGTGATGTCCGTAGGGTTATAAGTCGAGAATTTTACGACGTGTTCAACGGAAAGAATAAGGTTGACGCTATTGTCACCCCGACCGCGCCTCAGCCAGCTTTTAAAATAGGTGGGATTGTCGATCCTATAGCTATGTATATGCAAGATATTTTTACGGTCTTTGCAAACATAGTTGGTGTCCCGGCTATCTCTGTTCCTTCTGGCACAGTGGCCAGAGACAATGTTAATTTGCCAGTTGGTTTTCAAGTTGTCGCGCCCCATTTTCGCGAAGATACGATTCTTGATATTGGGGAGGAGGTCGAGTCATTTTCTGCGTTCTAATTTATGTTAGAGAGTATTAATTTTATAAATGTAGAATTTTTCTTCAGGTTGCTTGATCCTGCATCAAACACTGCTTTGACCTTTTTGAATGGCCCGACGTTTGGGCAAGCAATATTACCGAGAGTGTTATTTATTATAGTTGGTATTTTGGCACTGATTGGGATGATTTATGTATTAGTAAAAAGGTTTTCTTTCAAGACTCAAGCAGACGAACAATTTTTTTCTAAATTTGATGAGTTGGCGGGGAAAGATAGCAAGGCGTCTTTGCAGGCATGGAACGATATTTTAGGTCACTTAGAAAATACCAGTTCAGCCTCGTGGTCACTTGCCGTGATAGAAGCTGACAAAGTTCTTGATGACGTTTTAAATAAGGCTGGATGTAGTGGCACAAGCGTCGGTGAAAAACTGAAGGGGATAAGCAGGGCGGATCTAAATTCATTAGACGAAGCGTGGGCGGCTCATAAAGTTAGAAATCGTATAGCACATGAGTCTAATTACGTTATTTCGCAACACGAGGCGCGCGAGGCTGTTAAAAACTATCAGAAGGTTTTGACCGAATTGGGCTGCTTCTAGGTTTTTACTCATTCTTTTCTTCTATTGACATAGGGGCTCTTTCTGTATTAGCGTTATACTGAGAACAGAAAAGCGCTTGTGGGAGAGGAGTTGTTGGTGTATTATTTACACTAACAAGGTTAGTCTGTTGTTTGACATCAAAATATAAAAAGAAACACAGACACCCCAGGGCAGGGGCAAGGAGAGAACCATGCTTCTAGTGAAGCCAAGGAAAAGCCGGAAAGTCCTCATTATCGTTGACCCAACCAATTGCTTTGGTAATAACGCAGGTACTATCTACGCCAAGGGAAGTGAGAAGTATATCCCGTTGTGGCGAGATAGAATTTTGAAGTATCTGGAAGCTGGTTACGCTGTAATTATTGTCAGAGATTGGCACATTGCCCATGAAGGGGATCACTCCAGACAGTGGGGTTTCCATAGTCTGCAAGGTACCTGGGAGTCAAGGCCGGTAGATGGTCTTCTGGATAGCAAGTACAACGATCTCGTTTATTGGGCCTACAAGGGGATGGATCCGAATGACCATGGTTACTCGGCTACTTCTGGCCTTGTTGTTTGGTTTGACGGCATGCCGGACATCATGAACAACATACGCATTGTCCCTCTCGTTCACTTCCTCAAAGATCTTGAACCAGAGGATGTTGAAGTAGAAGGAATCGCCTTTGATTATTGCGATACAGCCTCTGCTGTCGGTGTCGCCGAAGAAGGCTTTCGAACCACTCTTTTGAAGGATCTTTGCCCGTCTATTTATCCCGAAAACGACGCTGCTGTAATTGAGCGACTTGAAAAGGCCGGCGTTATTGTGACGACTTCCGACAAGTGTCCTGTGTGATATTTGAAAAGTGAAACCACCCCGTTTGCCACTGGCAGGCGGGGATTTAAATTTTGCTAGTTTTCCACAATATTGTCCTTTTTCCCGGCCATTGAAATATCTCTGTGTTTATGTAGAATGGGCCTAGAATAGGTTAAGGGGAGTTCTTCGACAATTTACTAAGTTTATACATTTCTGATAGTAGCCAAAGACCGCGTCCGTCTTTACTTTGGACGCACCAAACTGGATGGAGCCCATCAGTCCGCTGATTGCGGAGAAGGGGGCAAGGAGGAGATCATGCCCAAGGCAAAAAAGGTCGTTGTTTCTAATCCTTCGTCAGGTGTTAAGGAAACTGTTTTTGTTATCTCTGGGGTGAATTACGGAGGTGCTGGCTATAGAGCTGGTCTTTGGAGTCCTACTGCCGAAAAGATGGTTGAGTCTAACCCTGGTTTCATCATGTGGGTTGGTGGCATCGCTGATCGTCACTGGCACAATGATTGTCTGAAGGGTGTTCCTTCTGACGAGCGCGTTGGCGTAGAAGCCAGTCTTGTTGAAGAAGTTGCTAGTCACTATCAAGAGTATTTGCCGGAAATTCCCGGGAAGAAGTATTACATCATTACTAGTCCTGCTTTTGACGGAGATTTTGGTCTGAGGTGTGCTGTTGCACTTGCAAGGAAGAGAAAGGATATCAGAATTCTTCGTTCAGGGGCTGACAGGTGTCCTCTGAAGGGTATTAAAGCTGTGGTTGAGGGTCTTACTCCAGAACGCAACGCGTCTCCTTTCCGCTCCAAGTACTTTAGTACGTCTGTAGATCGCATCATGGAGGATAAGGAACGTCAGAGCACTATTGGTCTTGGCGATTTCAATGTCGTCGGGTGCCTTGCTTCGATGGTTCTAAATCTTGGTGATTCTACGGATGCCCAGGCTCCATACTGTTCCGTTCCTGTTCTTCACAAGGATGCTGATCCGAGTGCTGAACCCAGAAATCAAATTGGTGTTGCTATCGTAAGATTTCGCACCGATAATCCCAAGGAAGCTAGCGTCATGTGCGTTAGTTTCAAGGATCTCGTGGCTTTTGAGTATCAACTGGTTCAGGTTCCGGAAGGTGTGACCGAAATTCAGAGAATGGTTGTTGAGTATATCAAAATGCATGGACCTAGCACTATTGGCACAATGGTCGATGACTTTAGAGGAAGGGTTTCTCGTTTGAAGATTCGGCGTGCTATTGCGGGTCTTAAGGAAATTCCCGTGACTTCTACATGGTCTGGTCTTGAACTTGATGAGCTGGCTGACAGATATCAGTTTCCTCACAGCTGG
>JBAZWX010000030.1:0-9074 GCA_041660145.1 Minisyncoccota bacterium
CTGCCACGCGGCAATAGTTGCCCGAGAACCAAAAATCCCCTGCATAATCGGAACAAAAATTGCTACGCAAGTTTTGAAAGATGGTGATATGGTTGAAGTAGACGCAGATAATGGCGTTGTAAAAATAATGAAATGATAAAATACGTAAAAGAATTTTCAAGAAACTATCCCTTGTTTCAGATGACAGTAATTTCTGACATGAAAATGCAACGAGTTTCAAATTTTGACAAGAAACCATATTTTGGCAGACCTTTGTGGATTTATGAAGGTGGGCCAATGGCTAACGGTTATTATGGGGAAGACGATCGACCTAAAATATTTAAAAGGATTTCAGATCTCTACGGAGACGAATCCACGGTTAGGCAAATAGTCAATTCGCTACACCGCCTGTTGCAAGAAATATTTCCATACCTTAAAAAAGAAATCTGTGTAAAAAATTTGGACGAGTTTAGAGTTTTGCATCGTCTATTCTTAGATTTTTACTATTGTGGTTCTGTAATGTGGGTTCTCCCTCTTGTTGAGTCCCTCCCAAAATCCGTTAAAAAAGTTGCCCTGGACACACGTACAAAGGTACAAGAACTTTCTAACCTCCGTGACGAGGTAATGGAATATAATTTGAACAAATTATTTCCAGAACTCGGAGATTTAGTGCATTTTATAAGCCCCCAGAGCGTCTTCTCTGGTATGTCCACAGACAAACTAAAAGAGGAGGCCGAAAGAAACAAAAAAGGCTATATCTGGTTTGACGGGATTACTTATAATGAACCCAAAGAAGTAGTGTTGCCCCGACTTAATATCGAATTGGAAAATATACTACCAAAAGGTGAAACCAAAACAATCGCCGGGGAAATTGCGTGTAAGGGCTATATCAAAGGGAGAGTAAAAATTGTCCTGACAAATAAAGACATCGGTAAGGTACAGGACAGTGATATTTTAGTTAGCCCCATGACACGTCCAGATTTTTTACCTGCGATGAACCGCGCCGCGGCATTTGTAACAGACGAAGGAGGAATAACCTGCCATGCTGCGATTGTCGCTCGTGAGCTTAAGAAGCCTTGCATCATCGGTACTAAAATAGCTACTCAGGTTTTGAAAGATGGTGATATGGTTGAAGTAGACGCCGATAATGGAATTGTGAGAATTTTATAATTTTAGAAGAAAATATAAACCAAAATGGAAAATAAATGGCACATAGGAAGAACTCGATACACACCAGGGGCATGGCCACTAACGTCTTATTTCGATTGGCCATTTTGTGAGTACTTCGGAATCGAAAACAAAGGACGTGCCGTTCTCCATTACCTAGACAAAGGAAATCTTCTTGCGGTGTGGGACAAAACACTTTTAGATGAATTCGGCAACGTGATGCTAAATAAGGTGTTGGATCTAACTCCAACAGAGCTAGAAAACTTGCGTCAAAAAGGAATAACCGCCTGCGCTGACAACGCAAAAGTCGCCGAAAAATTTAGTCTGTTTTTAGACAACGCGTCTTTAGACGACTATAAAAACTTTTTTAAAGACTTCAGACAATCCTACCACGAGATAATGAAATATAACTTCATGTATTGGCTTACCGCCGTAGACAAGCTGGAAATAAAAATCAAGAAGGAGTTAGAAAATCTTCCAGAGAATGAGATGCGTGAAATTATCTCTACGATGACAACTCCTACAAAAGAGTCTTCCAGCAAAAAAGTCGACAACGAATTGTTGAGATTGGTAGAATTAGCCAAAGAAAACGGAGTCAACTCGACCATCACTAAAAATGCCATAAAAGATTTTTCTAAAAAATATTTTTGGTTCCCCTACGAGTATGTCGGGCCAAACATCTGGGATGAAGAGACTGTGACAAATAAGGTTAATGAGGCCTTGGCTGATCCAAAAACACAGGAGAAACAAGATGACGTTTTGGAAAAGCAAAAAACTTGTGCCACAAAATATGGTTTGTCAAAAAATCTGTTAAAGCTTTTTAATGCGTCGCAACAGTTAGCCCTCATGCAAGACGACAGAAAAATGTATATGTCTCAAGCCGCCTACTATTTAAACAACAGGATACTCCCCTTCCTGGGACAGAAATTTGGCCTGGAACGTGATCTTGCGCTGTATATGGACGAGGAGTTAATTGATGAAAAAACTGACGATATGATCGCTAGACTTAAGGCGCGACAAGATTGTTATCTAACACTTGAAATTAACAACGGCCGACAATCATTCGAAGGACAAGCTGCCAGAGATAAATTTAATTCTCTCTATATTACTGGGCAAGACAACACAAAATCTACAAAAGAGCTAAAAGGTCAGATTGCTTTTGCGGGCAAAGTTACCGGTAAAGTAAGGGTTCTAAAAACATCTCAAATCGACGATTTTGCTGACGGAGATATTATTGTCACAGGCATGACCACGCCAGATTTCGCTCCCTTACTTAAAAGGGCCGCTGCGATAATAACAAATGAAGGCGGAATAACTTGCCATGCCGCTATCGTCGCCCGAGAACTCAAAAAACCATGTATAATTGGAACTAAGATCGCGACTCAAGTCTTAAAAGATGGTGATTTAGTCGAGGTAGACGCTGATAATGGAGTAGTTAAAATACTTGGGAAAAATAAGTAAAATTATGGGACAAGAAAAACCAAGTTCAGAAAATAGAGAGGAAAAAGGGAAATTTTCCGCCGATTATATCAGGCACAGTACTGCCCAATATAAAACGTACGAGAAAATAATGACGTCAGATAATCCGATGGCGGCATTTAACCCAAATGAACAAATTCCGGACGATCTAACTGAAGAAGGAAAAGAACTAGCTCGCCAGGAAGCAGTGAAATATTTTTCATCTCTCGACCCACAGAAAACTAAGCTGTTTTTTGTATCGAGCAATGAAGTAAGAACAAGGGACACAGCAAAAATATTTTTAGATACAGCCAGAGCCATGGGATTTGAGATCGTCCATCCTGAAAGCCCCGACCGTACACTTGGAACAAACATCGACCACGAAAATGTACGAATTTTGGATTCAATATCTCTAAACTTAGAAAACATGGTCTGCGACGACCTTTTCAGCCCAGCGATGTGGAGAAGAAAAGACAAAATAAAATGGGATAAACTTCCCCCAGACATGAAAGAAAAATATGAGCAAGGAGAAGCCATTGTCGACGCAGATGACCAAGGCTCTTGGTTAAAAAACTACGTAAGACACGGAGACTCGATAAAAGCCATATTCCCTCAACTCAAAACGTACAAAGAGATGGGAGATGCAAAATTCAGGAGAATGATGCGCCTTGTTAAATTCGGAGAAGAAAAATTCAAAAAAGACACGAGCGGGAAAAATATAAAGGTTTTGGCGTTCAGTCACGACGGACTTGTCGCTCATTTCTTACAAGAAAATTTTGGGGAAGCTCAAATAAACAACTGTGAGGTCTTAGGATTCGCACCAACGGATGAAAACATGCTGGCTACATTTAGAGGTCAAACGGTAGAAATATAATCTCCGCCGTTCGATTCTCCTATCCCTGCTACAAAGCAAAATCGCCTCCGCCTTCGGCGGAAGCTCTTTTGCTTTTGTGCGGGTAGCGAGAATCGAACTCGCGTCTCAACCTTGGGAAGGTCGCATTCTACCACTAGACCATACCCGCAAAAGTATTAAAACTACAATCCAAGCCAGTTAACAAAACGATCCCAAATACCTTCGTCATTTGATATCCCGGCTTCAACCTTAAGACTTTTGTTATCTATAACGATAGCTTCTTCACCTGGCTTTACGACATTGTACTTACTTCGAAGCTCCTGTTCAACCCCAAGAGGAGTACTAAGACGCCCTATATCGTATTCCAACTCTGCCTTGCGCGCCAATAGATCATTTAACTTTTTTTCCGTCTCAGCTTGTTTTTCGCCCGACACTCGACTTTTTAGATAAATGTCCCAAAGTGACCTAGACACAAGCACAGCAAGAACCACCAAGACCACAATAGAGAGGGTCGAATTTGCTACGCGTCGATAGATGGATCTTCCTTGAAAACCAGTCACATTAATATTATATTGTAACAATGCTATTGTTTCAAAAGAAAGCCAAAAGGATACTCGGAATTGCCTGGGCAGTTGTAGCCGCACTCATTATCATAAGCATGGTAATTCTTTACTCCGGCCTAAGTTTCTAGGGTTTTGATTTCTAGTTCCGCTGGTCAGATTTCATTATCTTCAAAAATAGATCTTGGGTAATATTTACTTTGCCCGTCTTTTTCATTCTCTTTTTACCTTTCTTCTGTTTTTCACGCAACTTCATTTTTCTGGTTATGTCACCGCCATAAAGATAATCGGTGACATCTTTCTTCATTCCAGCCATGGCACGCGACGCCACAATTCTTCCTTGGGACTTGGCCTGGATTTTAAAGTCAAACATCTGACGCGGTAAATTGGCCTTCAGACGGTCAACCATTTCGTTTGATTCATGGTCAACACGCCTTCTTGGAATTATCTTGGAAAGTTCAGGGATTCGCTCGTCAGCAATCAAAATATCTAGACGTGTGACATCAGCCTTTTTCATTCCCTCTAATTTATAAGATAGTGAGGCAAAGCCTGACGAGATACTTTTTAGCTCATCGAAAAAGTTGCGCATAAGCTCGCGAAGTGGCATTAAAATTTTTACGACATTGCGATCACCAAAAGTTTGAATATCTAGCACTTCTGCTTCGTGGACATGCAAAAGTTGAGTGACATCTCCAAGATATCGAGACGGCATAATAATATCTGCGGAGACCCACGGTTCATAGACAATTTTTATGTTTGAATCATCTGGAAACTGAGAAGCAGAATATATGGTCTCTTTTTTGCCCCCTAAAAGCTCTACCTCAAAACTAACGGTTGGAATGGCTACGATAAGCGAAAGGTTGTATTCTCGCCTAAGTCTTTCCGTGATTATTTCAAGGTGAAGCATTCCCAGAAAGCCACACTTAAAACCCCTACCCAGTGGTCCAGACAACTCTTCCTCAAAAGCTAAAGATGAATCGGCAAGGCGAAGTCGCTCAAGGGCTTGTCTTAATATGGGAAAAGTATTTTGGTCTTCTGGATATATCGAGGCCCAAACAACAGGCTTTGGCTGCATATAACCTGAAAGCGGTGGAAGTTTGCTAAATGGTCCAGTTATAGTATCGCCTACGGTAGCCCGACTCGTTTCTTTTATCCCCGTAACAATGTAACCGATCTCGCCAGACGTTAATTGATCTGCTACCTTTTTTTCCGGAGAAAAAGTACCAATTTCTAGAGCCACAAATTTCTGACTCAGGCCACGAAACATCAAATTTTCTCCTTTTTTTATCGTACCACCAAGAACCCTTATATAAACTATGATCCCCTTGTGAGTAGAATATTCAAAATCAAAAACCAAGGAACAAGAATCGTTTTCGACAATTTCATCATCCAAAACTTTGGGAGAAGGAAGTTTTTTGACGATCTCTTCCATCAACTTTTCTACACCTTCCCCGGTCTTACCAGAAACTTCAATTATATCTTCTCTAGGGCACTCCAAAATTTTTACCAAATCATCTTTGACGGCATCCACATTGGCTGCCGGCAAATCTATCTTATTTATCACAGGCAAGATAGTAAGGCCAGATTCGCGCGCCATTGAAAGGACAGAGAGGGTCTGAGCTTGGACCCCTTTTGTGGCGTCAACTAGCAATATAGCCCCTTCTACGGCCCTTATAGCTCTTGATACCTCGTATGAGAAGTCGATATGCCCAGGGGTATCAATAAGGTTCAAAAGGTACTCGTCGCCACCGACGTTATAAGCCATCCTTACTGGCTGCATTTTTATTGTTATACCTCGTTCCCTTTCAAGCTCCATTGAGTCCAAAACCTGCTCACGCATTTTGCGCTTTTCAATAGTGTGTGTTAGCTCAAGCATACGATCAGACAAAGTACTTTTGCCGTGATCGATATGAGCAATTATAGAAAAATTTCTTATGTGATCTAGTTTCAGCATAAAGACATCAGTATCGACAAAACTATTCTACAGTTCTTCTGGAGTTGGGACAATCGTATCAGATTTCCAAAACTTTTCCTTAAATACTTCGACAATGGTCCACAGTTCTTTGTTGTGAAAAGCACCAAGGACCAAAACAGCTACCAACAACCCAAACACCCCGGCAAAAAACCCTTGAGCAAAAACTGCCCAGAAAGTGTCGATACGAGTAACACTAGCAAAGAAACCTAAAAATTGATAGGAAGCGACACCCGCCATAATCGCCGCCAACAAAGACTGCAAAGACGATTTAACAAGCCCGCGACTGAACCAACCGAAATCACGCACAAAATCGTACAACAACCAAAGGGCGTTCAATACAGAACCTATTGTAAAGGCAAGCGGTAAAACTAATAGCGAGCTCCCCTCCACACCTTCAATGCGAAGAATAGATTCAGCAAAGTTTCTTAGACCAGCAACCTTCACAAAAAAACCAGAAAAGCCAAAAGCGAGAACGATGACCACAACGGAACTGAATATACGAGTAACAACGGGGCGTGTTGTTTTACCAGCAGAATAATAAACCATACTTAAAAAATTCACTAAACCTTGAGCCAAGATAGAAACAGAAAAAACAGCAAGGGCGGCGGCCGTGAGCCTTGTGTTCGTCCAGTTGAAAACACCAGAACCCAAAACAGTTCTAACTATTTGTGCTCGCAAAACTATAAACAACGCCGTCGCCGGTAGAGACCAAAAAATTATATGTCTGATGGCAGTCTCCACACAGTCAACAAACTCGTTCATTTTTCCCCGAGAGAACATATCGGTCATGCTAGGCAAAGCCGCAACAGAGTAACTTATGCCTATTAACGCCAACGGTATAGACTGTAAGTTGTAAGACAAATTAAATATGGAAATAGATCCACTTGCCATTAACGAAGCAAGGGAGACCAGCGCCATCGTAGCGATCTGAGCAGATCCCAAGGCGAGGGTCCTTGGCAACGAGCGAGACACAACATATCTAACATCGGCCCAATTTATTTTTTTACTGATTATTGGTACCACACCGACACTCAAAACAGTTGGTATCTGCACGGCCAAATGCATCATGGCGCCAAGCACCACACCATACGCCAAACCGTTCAACCCCCATATCGGATAAAAAATCAAAACTCCTAAAATAATCCCTAGGTTGTAAAGAACCGGGCAAAGAGCATAAACAAGAAATCTCTTGAACGATTGTGTAACGCCAGATAAAAGACTTGATATCCCAAAAAACAAAGGAGAAAGCAAGAGGATTCGCGTCGCCACAATAAATCTGGCAACAGATTCATCGTCAAAACCAGGAATTATAATACGCGCAAAATAGGGAGCCAAAACAAACAAAAGGCCGCCGACAAAAATCATTCCGGACAGAAAAACAGAAAACATGTCTCCGAGAAAATGAGACACGTTTTCCTTCCCAACTGTTTCGTTTGTCGAAACATTCAACTTCGAAATGAGGACTGGGATTATTACCGTTATAGATAAAAACGATCCCACTGTAGCAAAAAGGAGATCCGGGACTCTAAAGGCTGCATAATATATATCAAGTTCATGGGATGGACCCAGGTTGCCCGCCAAAAGGCGATCTCGTAAAAGAGCTAAAATTTGCGAGGCCAAAGAAGAAGCCGCCAGGAGAAAGGCGGCCCCGTGTAGGCCGCCAAACTCTTTATTTAGCAAACTTATGATTCTCTTAACCATTCCCTACTATTTTTCTTCTTTCACAGGCAACTTACTTCGTTTCTCGGGAGCGGTCTCTTTGCTACCCTCGAAAGGCTGACGACCGGCTCTTAAATTTTCCAAGATTGTTTTTACTTCTTCGTTATCAGAATTATATTTGGCAATCTCAACAAATTGATCAATGGCCGCCTGTTGCTGGTCTAACTGAGCGTAAGACAAACCAAGGAAGTATCTGGCATTAGAATACTGATTGTTTATAGTGACAGCCCTCTCCAGCGCAGCAACGGCTCCTTTGTAATCTTTTTTGCTATATTTCAGAAAACCTTGTTGGAAAAGAACTCCCACGTCATTTGGAGAAAACAGTGCCGCTTGGTCAACTTTGTCTATCGCAGCAGCAAGATTTCCTTTTGAGGCTTCGATCTGAGACAGCAGGAATAGAGCCTCGGTAAAATTACTCTTTATTTTTATCGCCTCTAGTAGATCGAGTTTGGCCTTGTCCACGTTTCCAGCCGCAATATCAAGTCGGGCCATCCTCATCTGGCCAATGGGGCTTGTGGCATTCAGCTCTTTAACTTTTGTGTAAGAGTTAACTGCCAAATCATAAGCCCCCTGAATCTGTTTAAGAGGCACGACAAACTCTCCAACCATACCAAGAGACACCCAGTTTAGATAGTTGGTTGGTCCGATTTCTGTTGCTTTTCTTCCACTGTCAAAGGCGGTTGCCAACATCTCCTTAAATTTTTCGGCAAGCTTAGGATCGGCATCTTTTGCGGACAAAAGCTGACGCATCTTTACGAGATTTACATCGACAAGACCTCTGTAATATTGATCAATTTCATTATTTTTAAGAGCTCGTTTGTACAGCATTTCTGCCCCTTGAAGATCCCCTACTACTTGTTTGGCATAGCCTCTGTTAAACTGGTATGCGCCTAATAGTTTTGTAAACACCCCATAGCTCATGGCCACAACTCCAACAATCAAAATGACAATCAACAACGATGACACAAATCCAAGTTTTGGATTATCAAACAGGTTGAAAGAAATTTTCTTTGTTAATCCGATATTGACCATCATCGCCAAAAGAAGACCAACCGCCATAAATAGGGCTACCCCCACAACGGTGTCTGGAACATATATCAATTCCATGATTACCAAAAACAAAACTCCTACAAATGTGGAAAGAAAAGCTGGATATTCTTTGTGCTCAGCCGCTTTGGTTATAATCGGTTTGGCACCAAACCACAGAACCGACAACAAAAATGACAGCCATGCCAAAATGCCGAGAATTCCAGATAAAGCAGCCATGGTAACAATGCGACCAACACCAGAATTAAAATCAGACCCCCAAAATATTGTCTGAACAACCTCAACCGGCCTATTTTTTACCCACGCCTCTCCAAAT
>JBAZWX010000031.1:0-8989 GCA_041660145.1 Minisyncoccota bacterium
AAAACATCCCTAGTGATGTGGGTGCTGTCAAACCGAGTTTGAAGGAGCGTATTACTACTGTCACTGCCAAACTCAGGGAAATTAGCAAGGTCGGGGCTGTCGTTTCCAGCAAAACCAAGATCGAACTTTTGTGTGATTACTGCGCCTTGTTTGTCGAGATTCGACCTGCCCATGAAGCTGGTACTCTTCCCGCCGATATAAAGGACTTGGTTCTGGAGATGATCCTTGCCCGGGACGCAAGCCCCTGCGGGTAGACCGTAAGGAACGAGAGGAGCGTGACAGGTGAAAATGACGCAAAACGCACTCAAGAAATCTCTTGATATTTTTAATGGAATCGTTTTGTTTATCATGTTTCTGGCGGCGGCGGTTGTCGGCTTCTTGAACGGCAGTGATCTTGGTGTTATGTTTGGGACGAATGCTGATAGAAATCCGGTTTTCATTTGTTATGCGGTTGGTGTTATTTTCATTGGTTGGTCGCCCTTGCTTTGGATGGATTTCTGCCTTTTCCAAACGGCCGGTTTTTTGATCTATGCTACAAATTGGCAGTGGTTCTGGTCGTGTGCGAACAGTAATGTCTTGGGTATTCCTTTCGCAGGGGTATTTGGGATGATTGTTAACGCTTTGGCAGTTTTTGCCGTTGTTTTCAGCACTTGTGTCTGTGTTGGCGCAGTTGCCAGCTGGATCATCTGTAAATACCTTGAAATCATAGGTTGTCGGAACATTTGGGGTTGGCAAAGAGAGAACATCTGGGAATGGCCTGTCGAAGTGACAGGGGAGGAAACCAAATGAGCGTAGAGAACGGGATGGTTCTTGCCGTACTAGTTATTGGTTTTGCCTTTGTCGTTGTTGGTCTTATCCAAAACCGTAAGTCTGGACAAAGCCAGCAGAAACACCAGTGCCAAGATTCTTGCTGCGTTGTCCCTGATCCTTGGAAGCCTTTCGACGGAAGAATTTCCTTCATTATCGAACAGGTAAGAAAACTGCCTCTTGCGTCTGAACATGTAAAATGGGTTTCTAGGCAAATTGAGATTGCCTGCAAGCTGCTTCATGAGGCTAGTCAAAACCCTGAATGTGGTATTTTGCCCGAATCGTCAAGAAAGAAAATGCGTGTGATGGTTGACGAGCTGAGAGGGGGCTGGGCGAATCTCATTCATGAGGAAGAAAAGTCGGAAGATACTATCCATAGATTGGTTGAGTTGCGCATCGTTTCTTTAAGTACAAGTTCTGGCCCTTCTGGATTGGACGCTGAAAGTAAGTAGTAGGTTGTTTGTTTGTGTTTTCCCCGTGCCTCCCAAGGCACGGGGATTATTGTTTTATGAGAAAGGCGATAGGTTTTAAATTGCCCTATTTTCTACAAGAGCCATACTTGTTGGGGCGGTCGTACATCGGTCAAGTTCATGTTTTATTTTTGCCATGGTTCCACGATTGCTCCAACGTGCTTCGTACTCTAGCTTATTTGCAGAGGTGTGTGATTGTATATAATTCCATCCATGTGCCATTTGTGCCCGCTCGTGTATTTCATGTAACAAAATATATTTACGTTCGTAGGGGGTAATATCGTCATCCACCCATATCTCATTATTTGGGACAAATTCTGGGTATGCCAGGCTATGTCCACCCTGGACAAAATTTATATAAAACAAACTTCTTACTATTGATCCATCAACCACGTATGTGAACATCTTGTCATTACTGTAAGCTTTCAGTAGTCTTACTTTTATCTTGTCTAGCAACGCCTTTTTATTATCAGGGATCAACTTTTTTAGTTCAATGACGGTAGGGTCGGAATCTCTCATTTTTTGTTCAGCAATTCCTGCAAGGTCAACCGCTTTGTCGTAGTCCGTGCCGGTGGTCATCAACTTGTACTGAGTTAACATATTTTTTATGAAATAATGTTCTTCTCCGGGTGTGGCCTGCCTGTCAAGCCAAAATTCTTTTAGAGGTATAAATTCGAATCTAAGATGATGGCCAAAGTTTGTAAACTCTTTATCGATGTGTTTTCTGATATGAGGGCCATCAACAATATAGACTGTTATATCGTTGATTTTTATATATTTTTTTATATATGGTTTTTTAAGCATTTTTTTGTTTCATTATACACTTTATATCCTTTTAGTCTCGTTGTTTTGTAGGGATCGCGGTTAATTTATATGGGGTTGACTTATCCTCTCGTTTTGCTAATATGTCTGTCATGCGCTTTTCCTGCCTAAAAAAGGCGAATGGCGTGTTTCTAAAGGATTTATATAAAATTTATTAACAAAATTATAATCTAAATAATTTATCATGGCAGCAGAGACATTTGATCGCTCAAAGCCACACGTAAACGTAGGCACAATCGGCCACGTTGACCACGGGAAGACAACATTGACCGCGGCCATTTTGCATTCGCTTGGTTTGGCTGGAAAGCAAGTAAGACTCAAGACCGTTGACCAGATCGACAACGCTCCTGAAGAGAAGGCCCGAGGTATTACTATCGCCCTTTCTCACAACGAGTATTCGACAGACAAGCGTCACTACGCTCACATTGATGCCCCTGGGCACGCTGACTACATCAAGAACATGATCACCGGTGCTGCTCAAATGGACGGTGCTATTTTGGTGGTTGCTGCTACCGATGGTGTTATGCCTCAGACAAGAGAGCATATTCTTTTGGCTAGACAAATTGGAGTTCCAAAGGTTTTGGTTTTCTTGAACAAGTGTGACATGGTTGATGATCCAGAACTTATCGACTTGGTTGAGGAAGAGGTTCGTGCTCTCTTGGATAAGCACGGTTTTGATGGAAAGAACGCCCCAGTTGTTCGCGGCTCGGCTCTTAAGGCCTTGGAAGCCACCTCAGTTGATGATCCATGGGTTAAGAAGGTCTTGGAACTTGCTGATGCCTTGGACACATATGTTCCGTTGCCACAGCGTGATACAGACAAGCCATTCTTAATGCCTATCGAAGACATATTCTCTATTGAAGGAAGAGGCACTGTTGTTACAGGTAGAATCGAAAGAGGGAAGGTCAAGTTGGGCGAGACAGTTGAAATTGTCGGTTTGAAACCAACGACCACAACAACCGTTACTGGTATTGAAATGTTCAACAAATCTCTTGATGAGGGAATTGCTGGAGATAACGCAGGCGTTTTGCTTCGAGGTACAAAGAAGGAAGACATAACAAGAGGTCAGGTTTTGGCTGCTCCTAAGTCAGTTAATCCTCACACCGATTTTGAATGTGAAGTCTACGTGTTGAAGAAGGAAGAAGGCGGAAGACACACACCATTCTTCAATGGTTACAAGCCACAGTTCTACGTTAGAACAACGGATGTTACAGGAGATGTAACTCTCCCACAGGGAACAGAGATGGTTATGCCAGGAGACACAGTCAAGTTGAACGTCAAATTGGTAGCCCCTGTTGCTCTTGAAGAGAAGCAGAGATTTGCTATTCGAGAAGGAGGCAAAACAGTTGGTGCAGGTGCGGTGACAAAGATCAACGCATAGTGTAATCTGATCGAACCAAGACTAAGTTAATTTGTATGCCGACAAAAACAACAAAAACAAAAAAAGTCGCTCCAGTTGAGAACCAGAAATTGAGGATTCGTGTTTCGGCTTACGAACACAAGGTTCTTGATAATAGCGTGAAACAGATTATGGATACTGCTGCTAGACACGATGCGGTCGTTTTCGGACCGATTCCTCTACCAACCAGTACACGTAAATATACCGTTAACCGAGCTTCCTTCATTGATAAAAATTCGAGGGAGCAATTTGAAATGAGAACACACAGAAGGTTGATTGATATAAACAATCCTTCTCAGAAAATTATTGAAGCTCTGACAAGTTTGAATTTGCCATCTGGTGTGAGTGTGGACGTTAAAATGATGTAAAAGAAGTTTGCTTGGTCCGGGTCAAAAACCTGGACCGCAGACTTCCCGAGATTGCCCTAAGCTGGTCAAAATGCCAGGGGGGTTGCAAAAGATTCGAAATTTTGCTAGTTTTTGAAGACGCTGTTTGGTGATACCCGGCGTTGGTTTCTGACGTTAACCTGTAGATTTTTAAAACAATGAAGTACTTGCTTGGCACAAAACGAAATATGGGACAGATTTTTAACGACGATGGTCGTGTAATTCCTGTCACATATGTTTCTACAGAGCCAATGAGGGTTGTTGCCATAAAAACAAAGGCAAAAGACGGTTATGACGCCGTTGTTTTTGGCTATAAACATAAAAAGTTGGATGATATGGCGAAGCCGCAGGCTGGAGCTCTAAAAAAGAGTTTGGGAGATAAAGCCGAAGGCTTTTCATATCTAAGAGAGTGGAGACTTTACGATGGCAAAAAAGTTGATCTTAAGGTGGGGGATGTCGTTGACGCCTCCATTTTTGCTGATGGAGAGGGAGTAATGGTTAGCTCCATATCAAAAGGTAAAGGTTTCCAAGGTGTCGTTAAACGCCATGGATTTAAAGGAGGCCCACGATCTCACGGTCAAAAACATTCTGAGAGAGAACCTGGTTCTCTTGGTCCTGGTGGAAAACAAAGAGTTATTAAAGACATGAGAATGGCCGGAAGAATGGGCAGTGACAGAATCACCATAAAAGGTTTATCCGTTGTTAGGGTAGACAAAGAGGAGAATCTGGTTTTGGTTAAGGGAGCGATAGCCGGTCGACGTGGGACATTAGTTGAGATATACAACTAAAAATATGGAAGCAAAAGTTTACAACAAAGAAGGAAAGGTTTCTGGAACAGTGGCTTTGCCTGAGAAAATTTTTGGTTTGGCATGGAATGCCGACTTGGTAAACCAGGTCACATTGTCAATGCGATCAAATGCCAGACAAGGCAATGCTAACACCAAAGACAGAAGCGAGGTGTCTGGAGGAGGGAAGAAGCCATGGAAGCAGAAAGGCACTGGTCGCTCTCGACATGGATCCACTCGTTCCCCTATATGGGTTGGAGGAGGTATCGCTCATGGTCCAAGAAGCGAAAAGAACTATGCCCGTTCAATAAACAAGACAATGCGCAACAAAGCTCTTTTTATAGTTTTGTCTGCCAAGTTGAGGGACGGAGAAATAATTTTTGTAAATGATCTTGGAATTAAGGCGCCAAAAACGAAAGACGCGCAATCTTTTTTGGCGAATTTAACAAAAAACAAAGAGTTGAAAAAAGTGGCCATGAAGCCAGGTACTGGTAACAAATTGTTTGTGGCCACAGCAAAGAAAGAGGACGATATTGTAAAAAGCTTCAGAAATATTCCAAAAGTTAAAGTTGAAGAAACAAGGAATTTAAATCCAGTCGAGCTTTTGAACCACAGATATTTGATGATAGTTAACCCAGAGGAGAGTTTAAAAACCCTGGAAGCAAGAGTATAACTTTATGTCGAAAATCGCCAAAAAAATCAATTCGAATTCGTCGGTCATAAGAAGGCCACGAGTTACAGAGAAGTCGACCGTTTTGGCCTCTTCTGATAGGCCTGTATATGTTTTTGAGGTCGCTGGGAGTGCTAATAAGAATCAGGTGGCACTGGCGGTTAAAGAGGCATACAAAGTTACTCCTGTTCAGGTTAATATGATAAATCTGAAACCAAAGACTGTTTTTAGCCGAGGAAAATATGGCAAAAGATCAGGTATAAAAAAAGCAGTCGTCTTTTTAAAGAAGGGAGATAAGATAGAGTTCGTCTAAATAAGATTTTTGTATGAAAAAGTATAGCCCAACAACTGCATCCAGAAGAGCAATGACAACGGTAAGTTACCGAGGTGTTTTGACAACCAATAAGCCGCACAAACCTCTGACCTCTGGTTTCAAGAGAGATGTTGGAAGAAACGGTTTTGGTAGAATAACCGTTCAGCACAAAGGAACCGGGCACAAGAGAGTTTTTCGAGACGTCGACTTTTTGTACGACAAAAAAAATATACCGGCACGTGTCGAGTCTGTAGAATACGATCCGAATCGAACATCATTTGTTTCTTTGGTATGTTACGCGGACGGAACAAGGAGATATGTTTTGACTCCAAAATCATTAAGACCAGGAGATAGTTTTGTTGTTGGTGAGAAAGTTGATGCCAAACCAGGAAACAGAATGATTTTAAAGAATATACCAGTTGGAACTTTTGTATACAATGTAGAAATTAAACCTGGGTCAGGAGCAAAAATAGCTAGGTCTGCCGGAAATTATGCCGAAGTCTTGGCCAATGACGCGGGATATACAATTTTGAAGATGCCTTCTACTGAAACAAGAAAAATAGGCGAGAACTGTTATGCAAGTATCGGAGCGGTATCAAATGAAGAACAAATACTTGTTAACATCGGTAAAGCAGGAAGATCCAGGTGGTTGGGAATAAGACCTACAGTTAGAGGTACTGCGATGAACCCAGTTGATCACCCATATGGTGGAGGAGAAGGAAGGCAAGGTAGAGGTACTCGTAGACCAAAGACGCGTCATGGAAAGATAACAGGAGGACACAAAACTCGCCGCGCCAAGAAATACTCAAACATGTGGATTGTCACTAGAAGACAGAAGAGAGGAAGGAAATAAAATCAAACATAAAATAGCAAAGGTCCCAATAAAATGGGGCCATTGCTATTTAGGTGTTGGTGTGGTAGTTTTTTGTCTGAAAGGAGTTTGAAAAAACGAGTTGTTGCCGGTGTAACGGCTTTGAAAACTTCACAAACCAAAAGCCACAGGAAAGGACGGATATGCCAAAAGGCAAAAACGCTGCCAAGCCAAGTTCGGAAATTGGTCAGGCTGATATTAAGGCTGGAGAAGAGGCCGTATTGTTTAGCAGAGCACTTACCAAGCTGATTGGCGCTTTTGATAAGGAACTAACTAGGCTTGGTCCAGATGTAGCCCGTAAAATTTTGTCTGACGAGGGAACTTCTGGTTTGACAAAGTTGGTCGGTGGACTTGGGCAAAGCTTCGGCAGTATGCCCGGGGGAAGTGTTCCCGTTTTGTCTAGGCGTGTCAATCAACAGTCGTTTTCTGCTGGCTTTGTACCTGTAGATGTAAGGGCGGCAATCTCCGGGCTGGCCCAGGTGTTTGGCAAGTGGTTTGCTTTTCTGGGGCCTAATGCCGTTAGTATGATGGCTGACTCAAAGATGCAAGAGCAAATTGTAAGATTCTTTATGGATAAATATCGCTCATCTGACTTTTGGTGGGAAGATAATGGTGAAGGTACGCGCACGTCTCTTCCCGTTCTTACTTTCGACAGGTTGACGTCTGTTCCTCCAGAAACAGGTGCTACCAAATATGATGATCTGTTTCTTACTCGCAAAACAGCGCTAAATGTTGGGTTTGTAAGTGTTGCCGCAGAGAGAGTGTTGCGCAAGGCAGCCAAGCAGGTAGTTGCCCGTCCGGGTTACGACATCGCCAGGTTTACGCTCCAGCGGCGTCATTCTATTGATGACATTTTTAGACTCTCCGGAATTCCGAAAGAAGATATCTGTGTCGATCTGGCAGCAGTTGCTTCTGTCGTGGGAAGACAAGCAGATGGCAGAGACGGCTTCATGAACAATGGCGGGAGTGGTTGCAATTTCATCTGTCATGACTGTGTTGTTGGAGCCAGATGGAGAAACATGACAGGCAATGATGGTCATCTATTGAATGATTATCTTGTGTACACTTATGGCTTTGATGAAAATGTTCATGATGGTTTTGATTTGGTGTTTAAGGCCGACCTTCGGCTCTTGAACCTTCATGAGGAGTAACGTTTAGAGTTTACTGGTTGCTTGCTGTGATTTCGCCTCGCGCATTTGCGGGGCTTTTCTTTTACCAAAAAACGTGGCAGTATCATATTTGTATATGAACGACGCTTTTGTGAAAATAACTAAATCCGAGGCCGGTTACGAGCTTCTAGACAGTGGCGAGGGGGAAAAGCTTGAACGCTATGGTTCTGTCTTAATGTCGCGTCCAGACCCACAGGCTCTTTGGCACAAAAATTTGGATAAAAAAGTTTGGCAAAATGTTCATGCCAGATTTGTTAACAAAGAAGGCAAGGTTGGTTGGGAGGCTGGTGCCGATATACCTAAAAAATGGATGATGGAATTTGGTGGTCTTAAATTTTGGATAAAACCCACCGCCTTTAAACATACTGGTATTTTTCCTGAGCAACTTGAAAACTGGAACTGGATGAGGGGAATTATAAAAAGTGCAGTGTCCAAGGGCAGGCCAGTTTCTGTTTTGAATCTTTTCGGGTATACAGGCGGGGCAACTTTGGCCGCGGCGCAGGCCGGGGCAAGTGTGTGTCACTTGGATGCGTCAAAGGTCGCAATTTCTTGGGGAAAGGAAAATGCTGATATTTCTGGTCTATCAGATAAACCGATAAGATGGATTTTAGATGACGCAGTTGATTTTGTTCAGAGGGAAATTAGGCGTGGAAATAAATATGACGGTATTGTTATGGATCCACCGTCTTTTGGTCATGGCCCGGATGGCCAGGTCTGGAAGATAGAAAAAAGTCTTTTGCCATTTCTTGATGACTGTAAAAAACTTTTGTCTGAAGATTCGCTTTTCGTTTTGGTAAATGGCTATGCCGCTGGTTACTCATCGCTTGCGTACCGAAATAGCTTGCATGGAATAGTCGCAGATTTTCCTGGCGTAGGAAAAGACATTGAATCTGGCGAACTCGCTATAGAAGAATCAAAATCTGGCCGACTTTTACCATGCGGTATATTTGCCAGATGGCAGTCAAAAGAATAAAAAGATAATAAAAATTTATGATTTTAACTAGGGGAAAAATTAAAGAAGAGATGCAAAAAGGGGGAATAGTTATAAATCCGGTGCCGGCCGATGATCAAATAGGCCCCGGTTCTGTAGATTTACATCTGGGAAATATTTTCAGAAAGTTTAGGTCGTCTAAAGAGACTGTTTTTGATGTCACCGATGATGTCGATGCAGCATCTTTAACAGAAGAAGTGATGGTTAACGATGGGGATAGTATTTTGATAATGCCAGACGAAACAGTTTTGGGGGTTACTCGAGAAAGGGTGACCTTAGCCCCTTACCTTGCTGCATGGATAGAAG
>JBAZWX010000032.1:0-8923 GCA_041660145.1 Minisyncoccota bacterium
CCTAAGTAGATCTGACCTGAGTTGAATTAGTCTGTTGTAGGTATCTGTTGCCTGATTGGTTGCGTTTCGCAACTCGTTAAAGTAAGTGAAAAATACCAGGATATATCCAGCAGAAATGATTCCGGCCATAATTTGATTTGCCACCAAAAACAAAAATATTATTAAGGCCAATCCGTTTAATGTTTGAAACGCATACCACTTATGAATGCCAGTGTTTGATCGGGTGATTTCTATGTTTCTAGTTATTTCTTCGGTCGTTTTAACCCTTGAATGTATATCTTTTTCCATACCTAACGCCTTTATGGCAAGTACATTCCCTGTGTTTTCTATATATTTTCCACTCGATTTTTCTTTGAGTTTATTTAGCTCATCACTTAGCTGTGTTATTTTTTTATTAAAAGTGTGGCCTATGGCGAAATATGAGAGTGAGTAAAAGACCATAAAGAACAAAAATATGGGACTGAGGAATAAAAATACAGAAAAGACTCCTATGAAAGCCGTTATCATTGGGAACAGACCATTACTGACGAGGTCGGATATTTGAGGAATTGATTGGCTGCCATTAAAAATTCTTTGTATTTTGTTTCCGCTATTTTCTTTAGCGTGCCACTGAAGAGAAAAATCCATAAGTCGCTCGAACCCCTCAACTCTTGCTGTGGTTTTGGCGGCAATGGCGATTTTGCTTAGTCTCTTTTTGCTCCCCAAACGAATGAAGGCGACGATTACGCTGGTTATTCCCACAAAAAATGTATAAAAATAGAATGTGCTCAGTGACTGCCCTGCATAATAGCTGGTGAAAAAATCAACTATTTTTCCCATAATAAGGGGCGGAACTAGATCGTAAAAAAGTATTACAAAAAGTAATATATTAAAGCCAATCCAGCGGGTTTTGTTTTCGCCCAAAAAGTGCCAGACAGCCTTTGGCACGTCTAGCCAGGAAAAGTTAAGTGGCAGGTTGTCTTTTGTTTTGTCCATAAAATTATTTAGGTAAATTTTCCCCTAAAACGTCATGGCTTTTATTTTCTTTCAAACTTTTGAGGGTTTCCCAGTCTTTGTTCGCGATAGCGATTTGCACAACTTTTTTCTTTTCGGGGTCACTTGTAAGTTCCTTAAAATCTTTACCAGACATTGATACATCGGATGTGTAGTGTAGGTCGTAAGGGAGTGGAACCATCTCCTCCACATTTTTTAGCGGGTTGATATTATTGTCACGGAGAATGCCAACTACATTTTCAGAGACGACATCGACACTAGGTGGTAGCCCAGAAATTTCAGCACGCAGGGCAGACGTTAGCGGTTTAACAATTTTATCTTTTGACCTGTCGGCGATGTCGCCAGCGGAATTAAGCCCGCCGACGATTCTTATACTCCAAGATTGGTCTAAATATGGGAAAGTAACAATTAGTACACCTTTTAAAGGGGCTTTGAGTGCGAAAAGCTGAGAATATTTGAGTGCGATGGATTTTTCTACCATGAAAGGCCGGGAATCCCAGTGGTCAATTGTGAAGTCGATATTAGGATATTTTTTGTTTCGTTCTAAAAGCCACGTCCCGATTTCTTTCGGGACCTTTTCCTGCTTGCCTTGCATTGTTAAACCGTAGACGATCATAGGTGTCGCTACATTAATCTTACACCTTTGTCTACTTCGACGGAATTATTTTCGAGATTTTTACTAGTATTGCTCCTTTTGCCGGCAGTCCTTTGTTTTCTTCTAGTTGCCCGACATATTTTTTCCATGGACCATCAGAAAAGTACTCTGCCTCTCCAATTAATTTGTACCCGTTCATGTCAGAATCCCAAACTACCAGACAAACTTTTTTGTTTTTGTGAACATCTTTTATTGTCTGATTCATGTAGTTGTCGGTGACCAAAATTTGGTCGCTCGATATGACTTTGACAAAAGCAACCCCGATTACATTCGGGTTATTATTTTCTGTCACAGTCGCAAGGGCCACTGGATTATTCTCGACTAAGTTTTTTATTTCATTTAGATTTTCCATTGAGATAAATATTTTGTCGGCGCTTATGTGGGCATAAGGGGCATGGGGTCATGTAAGGTTGTTCTGATACTTTTTACCCAGCGAGTTAGTGCTCTTTTATCCAATTACTGAACTGGTCTTTTGATTATTAAATCGATTTCTGGTTTTTCAGCTTTTAAATTTTCGATAACCTTTTCTGCGACGGGTTTTACCAACATGTATTCTTTCAGATTTGCCGGGTATTTTTCTTTGTATATTTCCGTTTGCATTCCTCCGGGGAATACTTCATATATTTTTATTTCCGAGTCTTTTATTTCTTTACGGATAGATTCAGTTAACCCCTTAATCGCAAATTTTGAAGAAGAATAAGCCGAGATTTCTGGTTTGCCTTCTAGGCCGGCAGTGGAGTTGATATTTATAATTAAACCTTCGCCGCGCTTTTTCATGTAAAGGAGTGCGACTTGGCACCCATAGAAATAGCCAAAGAAGTTAACATCAAAAAGATGACGTAATTTTTGACTGCCTACTTTCTCGACCAAACTAGGTGCAATTTGGATACCGGCATTATTAATCCAAATGTCGATTGTCCCATATTTTTTAAAAACATATTGAGCAAGTTTTTCTATGTCCTCAAAGGAAGTGACATCGGCCAAGAATTTGTCGACAAGTAATTCTTTCGATACATTTTCGAGCGTGTCTTTGTCGTTGCTACAGACTATGACTTTAGCTCCTTCAAAAATGAAAGTTTCGGCAAGGGCCTTACCAAATCCTTTGGTGCCACCAGTTATGACGACTACTTTGTCTTTTAATTTCATTATTATTATCTTAGCCTAAATACGAAATCGAAAGAATTTTGTCATCTAATACTAAATATTATTAGCTGTGTCTGCGAACTGATTATTTTCCTTGTTTCAAGAAATTTTCTCGGGACTCTTCGGCCACCTTGTGCATTTGGTCAACCGGGGCCACGTAAGCCTGGAAGGTTTCTCGATAAACGGCATGGTCAACTATAAACGGCGGCCTTTGCAAACCATTCACAATAACTGATCTGAACTCTCCATCCATCTCGGTGACTGCTAGTCCTTTCAGGTCTTCCTGCATCCCTTCTTCTATCAGTTCCCACTTGTGGGCCAGATCAAACTCTTGCTTTGTCAGATACCAGATCATTGCTCGACTTGAGCCTTTTGAATTTGGTATGTTTAAGATTAAATCGAAAGAGTTTCCAAACCCGTCTCGGATAATCTGTTGGGCGGAACGTTTATCGGGAGAATGTTCCGGTGTGTGGTCTCTGATTTGGTCAAGTTTCTGTATGGCCAATTCGATCCCAGGAAGAATGGCGTATTCTCCTTTGATTCGATTTCGGCCGACCATATTCTCCATCATTTTTTCAGCGGGACCGGTCATATACTGAATTGTTGCCCCCGGCAAATCGACGTCTTGATTAATTTTTAATTCGGTATCTTCCATATTAATTTTTTGTTGTTATAATTTTATCTGTAGCGTATTATACACATATTATCTTATTTTTGGTATGAAAGAAAAATTTTACTCCGTGTCTTTAAATGATTTGAGTTTGCGTCTGCCAGAAATCGGAGGATCTCTCGTTGTTTTACAAAGGAACGCCGGTGCCGATAGTGGGGGGCGTGCCCGGTCGTTTGCCAAAGAAACAATTTCTGAGTTACTAAAATCTTTGGGCGAATCTGACAGAACGTCTGTGGACTTTTTGGTTGTTGGTAGCGACCCGAGAATCGGGGTTGAAAACGAAGCTCATCCGGAATCTTTGGTTTCTCTTCAAACGGCGCAGGAGGTACTTGATGGTGTCCGCGAAGCTTTTCACTCTTTTAATCTCGACGACAAACAACTTCTGAACAACACGGCTGTGCCTGGAGGTAAAATTGTCGAAATAAGCGAGATCAAGGGCTGGTTGCCGGTTAAGGATTCTCCCGAGCTTATGGAATTTCTCGTGGGCAAGGCACAACAGACAGGGGAAGATGTCGCGATGCTTTATGAGACCGATGCCTACAAGGAAGAAAGGGAGAGGCTCGGCGTTGAAGGAGCAAAGGATATCGCCGCACGGGTGGAGAACTTCCTATCTTTCTCTAGGGGGTCCACTAATTATCATGCCAAACACAATAATCGTCGCTTGATATTCTGGGCAGTAACCCACTTTGATACGATCACTCCATATCTTCGTAATATTCTTGCACATCCAGCGGAATGTAGTGACATCATTTCTGTTGACCATCTCGGTGGTGTGGTGATCAATATCAAAAATGATCACACTGCAACCGTGACTGTTCAGAAAAGAGAATACGAAACTTATCTGCGTTTTCCGTTAGTGACGGGATAAATTTATTCAATAATAAAAAATTATGCTCGAGCCAACTACACCGATAATGTTTGCAGATGGTACAGAAGTTTACAAGAAATTTGCCGATAAATACATTACTCACTCCAAAGGGTTCTTCGTTCTTGCCCCATCGGGAACGGGTAAGACTCATTATATTAAGTCTCAATCTGAAAAACATTGGATAGATGGTGATGAATTATGGATGGCGACCAATGCTCATCCGAACAACGCTTGGTGGACGACAGGTGATGCCTCGTCATCGCTTCGTGAGGTCGACTTTCGAAGTGATCTAATCACACTCCAAGCAAAGAAGCTTGGTTTCTGGGTTATGGGAGCGTCCAACTTGTGGCTTCGGCCGGATGCCATAGTTATTCCTGATTGGGAACAGCACAAACAGTTTATCGCCAAACGTGAACAAAATAATTATGATGGAGGCGCGACTACCGATAGATTACAGCAGGTGATCAACCATCGTGAAAGAATACAGAGACACGCCAAAAGTGATGTACCAGAATTCTGGCGCTTAAACCAAGACGATTCAACTGTTCCTCAATTCGACTCGATTGAAAAAGCAGCTAACTACATCGCCTCTTTGGTGTAATTTTAAAAAAGGTTTATTCAGACAACGGGTGTTCCTGACCCGCAATTTTGAGCGAGGCTTTTCCAGCAGAATCGATTGTGATGCCAAATCCAGCCAGATTTTCTATCATAGGAACCTCGTGCCGTTCGGGTGAAAGTTTTGATACTTGGATATTAAGCCATGGTCCAACCACGTCGCGCGGAGCGACGGCGAGAACCAAGAGACGGCGATCGGGAGTCCTTTTATGTTGGAGACTTGATAACCTCTCGGCGCGCTCAACGAATTTTTGCATTCTTGTAGAAATGTCCTGGGGACCTTCTATTCCCAATCGTTCCCTTTCTGTTTTATAAGTATCTTCTTCGTATAATACCCACATATTAGTCTTTTTCCCTTGTGCCGTAAGTTCGTTCGCCCGCTCCTTCAAAAAGTCAAAATACTCTAAGATGCCTGGGCGCATCTTAATATCCTCGATGTCGCGAAGAACAATTGGCCTTGGTTGAACAACATGAATTTCTCGGTTAAGGAGCTGTTCCGGTTTTAAACCATTTCTTTCCATTGCTTTTTCAACTCCTTCCAACATTACTGCTCCGGTCTCCACACATCTTTGGTGGGGAGGCGGTATGCTTCCGTCGGGAACCGCCAGCGGCCCGAGGGCGGAGTTGCTGGCTACGATGATTATGTCCAATTGTTCTTTTTCTTCTTGTGATAAACCTTCGAGTATCCCGTTTAGTTGTTGTTCGGAAAATTCTCGAGCTGCTTCGGCCGAGCTTGGCATTAGTTTCCCGATCTCGATTCCGCCTGGCGTTTTGTCAGCTTCGTCCATTTGCTTTGGGCTACCGCGGAAATCATCTGCGTTTCTCAAGACGGCAATATATGTTCCATTAACAGATGGCAGTTCGAGTCCGGTCTCACTTAATCTAATTTTTTCTACTTGAGGAAATGCTTCTGCAGACATAGATTATATATTTTAGTGAAGTAATAATTTGTGGTATCGTCGGGTGGGTACCCGAGGTTACGAATGCTATAAGGGTATTTTAGCATATTTCAGGCCCCTTATAGATGCATGTGGGTTTAGGTCTGCCTATATCAAATGTAACCGCGGAAGTGTTGTTTTTCTTTTTGGTTAGATATCTAATAGTCCTTATGTCCGTGTTTTTTAAATTCTTCTTTGGCTTTTTTCATTAGCTTTCCAAAATTACGATCTTTTTCTCTCCTCTCTAATTCGGTCGTTTCATAATACTCGGCTTCCTTTTTTAGATTAATGTAATTTGAATATTTACCTTTATCTAGTTTGTTAGAGTTTACTGCAGAGAGTACTTCGCAACCAGGTTCGTGAGAATGTGTGCAGTCACCATATTTACATTTATCGGCCAGGACCTTTATCTCACCAAATGAACTGTCTATGCCGGTACCAGCATCTGTTATTCCTACTTCTCGTATTCCCGGATTATCTATGACAATGCCGCCATTTTTCAAAAAGTACATTTCTCTGCTTGTGGTGGTGTGTTTCCCTTTTTTGGTGCTAAGGCTTATGTTTTCGGTCTTTGCAATGTTTTCTCCGAGCAGTTTGTTAATCAAAGAGGATTTCCCGACCCCAGAAGAGCCGAGGAAACAATAAGTTTTACCGCTTGTTATGTGTGCCATCAGCTTGCTCAGTCCTTCTTCGTTTTTTGTGCTAGTTAGAATGACGTCAATATCGCCGAACCTGTTTTTTAATTGTTCCATTTTGTCGTCAGATTCTTCTTTGGAAATTAGATCGACTTTATTCAATATTATGGTGGGTTTTACACCTCCGCTATTGGCTAAAGAAAAATATCTTTCAAAACGGTTCAGGTTATAATCTCTGTCAACAGATTCAACAATAAACGCCTCGTCAATGTTTGTTGCTATAATTTGTGTTTTATTTTTTTGACCCACTTTGTCTTTGTCACCATATTTTCTTTTTATTACTGTTTTTCTAGCTAATGTCCCATGGATTATGGCCTGATTTGAGCTAAGCGAAGTAATTGCCACCCAATCACCAACGGCAGGGTAGTCTTCTCGGGACAACGCTTTAAACATTTGTTTTCCGGTTATCTTTGCAAAATATTCGCCACTTGTGTTTTTAACCTTGTAGGATCCTCGGTATTCTACAACAACCCGTGCAACCGAAAGATCATCAAACATTAATTTATGTCGATTAGATTCAAAAAAGTCATCATAGCCAAGATCCTCGTTTTTTACTTTTTCAATCTCGCTATTTGTTTTGTGATTGTCACTTAAAAACATAAAATAAGGCTGGAAGCCTTAAAAACATCCTATCATTTTTTATTGTAATTGGGTCATCGTTTTGCTACCACTGCTTGGGTTTAGACCCTTTTTGCGGCAACTGGGCGGTAATATTGCAAAAATATCTCTTTAGTCCAAAAACAACTTTTGCCCTCAACTGCTGTTGCGTGCCAAATTTCTTTGTGTTTTTCTCCCGTAAAAAGTGCTGTGTGCAGTGAAATTATATACTCGTCTTTTGAGCGGAAGGTCAGCTCACTTTTATCGACTTGTTCATTGCGTTTGTTACGAATTGCCTCGGCGTAGATGATGTCTCCCTTATGAAGCGTATCAAAAGAAAAAGTATTGGGATTTTTTGTAATAAAGGTACCTGTCTCGTAATATCCGACCGGGCAAAGTATTTGTTCGGGTCTTAAAAACTTTCCCCGATTTTTCCAGATGTAGTATTGGACCGCACGACGACAGTTGCCGACGTCCCAGTTGGTAGCCAGTTTGGTTTCTGACTCGAGAGTGCCTTCGTTGAATTTATAAACGAATTCCTTTTCCATTATTTATAGTTCGTTTGATTGCGGTTTCGAGTTCGCCAGGAACATCTGTCCCTATACGATAAATTTTTCCGTTGCTTGTTACTATTTCAACTGCGTCAAAACCGGAAACATTGTAGATCCACGTCTTTGGCCATAACCGAAACCTTATTCCCCAGCCATAGTGCCAATGATTTTTTACTTGCTTTGCTGATATTATTTCGCTAAGCAGAAACTTTTTCCTAAAAATTCCATAGCCAAATTTAATCTGGAGATAGTCCTTATCGATAGACGTAGTCAGTGTAGTGAACGAGACAAGGACAAATATGATTAATGCCATTGTGGCGGTAACAGCAAAATTTGTTCCAGAATTGACCGATGGTGGTTCGGCCCTGGCCGTAATCTGAGCCCATGTAAAAAGTGTTAGCACGGCTAGTGTGACAATAGACATCAGATAACCAATCTGGGTGTGTTTGTATGAAGTCATAAATTTATTTGAGAATATTCTTATTTAATTGTCTGGACAACTCTGTCAACCGTTGAGTCAATATCAAAAGCTTCTCTTTCACTGGCACAGGCCTTGCTTTGTTCTTCACTGTAACTATCGCAATTAATGTAACGCAAAGTAAAACTGACGGTATTTTAAACTGGCGGAGAGGGCGGCCTGCCTGCGCAGGCAGGGATTCGAAACTTATCATGCCTTCGGCAGATCTCCCGAAGGGAGATATGTTCGGTACACCTTTTGGATTTATTGTTTCGCCTTGCTCACAAAAATCTCAAAAGGTTTTCTCATCTCACCCGACGCCGTCTTTCACCCAAAATAATCTGGGTTCGAAACGTCGTTGCGGAGAGGGCGGGATTCGAACCCGCGAGGGGTTTTAAAGCCCCTACCTCGTTAGCAGTGAGGCGCTTTCGGCCAGCTCAGCCACCTCTCCGTGTCTATTTAATTGTCTTGTCGCATAAACCTAAACAGTGTGTCTATTATGCATTTTTACACTATCTAATTCAAGCTGCGTGCCGATGTAACGTATCTGGCGATAATACTTTGTTTTTGAATTATCTACCGATAAAAATTATCCAAAGTAACGTTGCCGTGACAATAGAGACGATTTTATCTTTTGTGTCACTGACGATGAAATTTGTTAACGCGTTTTGGCTACTTCCGGGTTCGCGTTTACCAAGAAAGTTGTCTATTTCGTTTCGTAAGTTTTCTGGAGAGACAACT
>JBAZWX010000033.1:0-8826 GCA_041660145.1 Minisyncoccota bacterium
TATTTACATCGTGATAGACAACTTTGTACTTATCTTTTGGCAGTGTCTTCAATATGTCTTTTGTTCCATCCGTTGAGAAATCGTCAACTATTATAATTTCCTTCTCCAAATCTGGTGTTGAAGCGGCGCAAACATGATCTAGAAGCTTTAAAATTGTCTGTTTTTCGTTAAATACAGGAATAATAATAGACAGCTTTTTCATGGAGATTATTTTAGCAGATCAAAAAGTGAACCGCCATTGCTAATAATGTATAGAGAAACGTTAAGAACAACCGGTAATAGGCCGATCGCCCATTTCGGCACAGACCCAAAAGACCCTTTCAGCACGTCAGAAGTGCCCAACAGCGCCAACGGTAAGATAACCAAGAATTGGATATATAAAATCCTGGATATAAAAATGGGCCAAAAAAAGACAGGGATTACTGAAATAGCAAGTGCTAAAAATAAAACATAAAAATTTCGATCATTTTTCTTTAATAATCTGGTCAAGCCAAAAGCCGCATAAGGCAGCAATAGACCAAAAGTAGCCAATTCTACAAAAATAAAGTAAAAAAACGATCGGTAATTGGTAGCTGAATAATCAGATATATTACTCTTAAAAAAATCCACCAGGGTAATGGCGCCATTATTATATAAAACCCCTACCCAAAAAACGTATAGAACAACGAAGGGAATAAAAATATATCCCGCCAACCTTCCCCACTCAGACCAGGTTAACCTAGGTTTTTTTAGAACAGCCCAGGCTAAAATGAATATGAGGCCGGCCATTCCTGTTTCTTTAGAAATCGCGCCAAGAAAGATAGACAGGGTTGCAAACGCCAACTTCGCTCCGTGGATTTTATCGAAAAACATTAAGAAAAGTAACACGGACAAGGTAGCAAAAAACCAACCTGATATATCTGTGCTCACAGCAAGACCATATTTAAGGACAGGGTAACCAGTTATTAACCAAGCACTCCCCCACACGGCACTTGCAGAATCAAACTCAAGTTTTTTAAGTAAGGAATAAAAAGCCAAGCCAAGAGCAAACAGAAAAAACACATTCATGAGAACAATTGAATATTCTGGCGTTAGGAAAAATATCTTGGTTAAAAAAAGACCAGCCAAGCCATAGAGAGGTTTAAAGCTGCGACCACCTTCAAAAAAATTTCCGTTGGAAAAATTAGTTATTTGATCGACGTAACTTTGGCCATCGATATTCATGTTTACGCCACTAAAGAAAAAAGAAAGTGCGACAACGGCCAAAGCTGTGAAAAGAATAACAAAAATATCTTTTTTACTATTTATCTGTTCCAACTTTGTGATGTTGTTAGAAAAACTTTTTGGCTAAAGCCAATATCCCCTGCTTCCACGGCACGCGATGAGAAACACCCGACTGACCAGAAAACTTATGTAAATTACCTAGGTACCATTCGTAATTCCTAACAAGAGCATCTTTATTAGAATGTTGTGGCTTGAAACCCAACTTTTTTTCTGCCTTTTCTATAGAGACAAAACTGTCTTTGGAGGCAGTTTCGTAAACCCACTTATACAACGGTGATAACCGCAAAAGTTCTAAAACTCTTAACGTCCAAATCATCGGAGCTGCAGGAAAACCTATCGTCCTTTTGCCAAAACCGGCTCTGTCTAAAACCGCCTGGTAGTCTTCTCCCATGGTCGTAAAGTCCTTGGCTCCAATATTGAATGTGTCGTTTACTAGTTTTTTGTCCAACGTGGCACACAAGTATATAGCCTGACATAGATCCTCAACGTCCAAAAGTTGGTATCTATTTTTACCATTGCCAATCATTGGAAAATTCTTCCCGTCTTTCGCCCAATCATAAAAAAGAGCAAACACGCCAAGCCTTTCCGGACCAACAAAAGATTTTGGTCGCAAAATAGAGACACTCATATTGCCACCTCTAAACTTTTCACATTCCTGCTCTGCTAAAATTTTGGCCTGGCCATATGGACCGACGCCATCGAGTTTGTCCGTCTCAAACAACGGGTGGTGATCTGGTATCCCGTAAACAGCCGTGGAGGAAATATGTATAAACCTGTCAACACCGTGTTGTACAGCACTTTCCACGACGTTTCTGGTCCCATCAACATCTGTTGTCATTATTTCATCCTTTTTATACAGAGGAAGCGCCGCGGCAGTGTGAACAACAACATCTATTCCCTTCGACATGCAATTGTCTACAACTTTTCTATCGCGTATATCTCCAACGATAGGGTCTACTTTGTCCGCCTCCGGATAATCGAAAACATTAATATCCAGCGAACAAACACTGTGTCCTCTTGAAAGTAAATACCTTATTAGATTTATACCAAGAAAACCAGAACCGCCTGTAATTAGATACTTAGCCATATTTTTTAAAAATAAAATATTAGAAACATATAAACAACCCAGCACAAAATCGAAAACAGGATTGTGCGATCAGAAAGGACTAGCCTCTCTGGATATTCAGCCCCCTTATCTGATTGATCGAGTGCCAACAAATACTTAAAGACCCCCGTGACCACAAAAACAATCGAGTAAACCGCGAGTGGCGATTCAACTCCCAATATGCAGTAAACGCCATACGTAACTATTGTTAAACCGGCAGTTAAATAAAGAGCTTGGGTTAAAAATCCGTTACCATAGTCTTTTAAAACGTCTCTGGTCACACCTTGTTTTGTTTCGGCCATCCTTTTTCCTATAGCAAGAAGAAGAGAGACAAAAAACACGCTCAAGATTATCCATCTCGACATAAAAACATCAGCGGCCAAAGCTCCGGCCTCCACCCTAATGTCATACATGGCCGCTATCGCGACAATATCAAGAATAGGAATATTTTTTAAGTAAAGGGAGTAAACAATATTCAAAAATATATACGCAAGCAAAATCTGCGCAAGGGCAAAATTAACAGTTGAAGCCAAAAATAGTCCCAAAGTAAAAAGACAAACAGAAAGTATTCCCGCCGCCAACGGGGAAATAGCCCCAGAAGCGACTGGCCTACCTCTTTTGTGAGGATGATTACCATCAATCTTTCTGTCAAAAATGTCGTTTATCGCATAAACACCGCTTGCACAAAAAGAAAAAGCGAAAAATGCCACACTAACGTTCAGTAACTTGGAGACATCAAAAATGTCCTTTGCAAAAAAGAGAGGGGCAAACACGAAAAGATTTTTTATCCAATGTTTTATGCGGAACAAACAAACAGCAGAAAAAACAAAAAACGCCACATCGTCAACCATGTAAGAAATTTTTATGAGAAGACTGTCGCTTTTTGACCTAAAATGATCAACTTTAAAAAAGTCTGCGTCATTCCAAATCGCGAATAAACCATCGGTTAAAAATTTGTCGCCGACAACTATGTTTTTTTTTCCAGAGTTGGCCAGATCAAGCGGAATTTTTAACCAGGGCTTTTTCCCTTCCAAAAAAACTACACCTATTTGTTTACTAACAACCTTATTCCTTCCATCTGCAGCGCGTTTGTTGGAAATAAAAAACAACGAATTGTTTTCCTTTGTTTTTTCCAATATAGAAATTGTATCTTTATTAAGCAAATTTCCACCATCAGCCACCAACGTGCCGTCGACGTCAAAAAAAATAATAGAATCAACCACCCTTGGCAGTTCGAATAAATTTTCTATACGCCTTATCATCCTCTGTATTATACAAAATGGCTAGCCCAAAACCAGGCAGAAAAATCTATCAAGCAGAAAATTTCTCGAATATCAATATTCGAGGACCCAAATATTCCTTAACCCAAAAGTCTACAAACCATCCTCTGAATTGACTTTTTGACAAAGAAAACACCTCTTCTTCGCTAAACTGACCCCAATCTTTTGTTTGAATATAGTTCCTTAGTAGTCCCACCGAGTTAAAAGTTTTTCTTCCTTTCTCATCCAACACGATGACCTCCGGATCAAACTTGCGCACAAAATTATATACTTCCTCAGAACTAGCTTTTACGGTGTCCAAGTTAACAGACGTAAAAAATGGGGCATGTCCCAAGTTTCCGTTAAAGTAATACTCCGACCGCTCTTTTGTTCTCAGGGAAAGAGGATCGAGTGTTTTCTGCCAAATCACTCCGTCTCTATTACTGTTAATCTTAAGGGACCGGGCCGCAGACACCATTTTAACGCCGTGATTTATATTGTTCTGCAACCACTCTATGGACTGTGATCTTGCATCACCCAAAAACAGCAAAGAGGCTAATTTTACTGAAGACATAATAGGCAAAACCATCAAGAGCAAGAAAACTGCTGTACTGACATGCCCAAATTTTTCAAAAAGTATTTTTACAGGGAAAGCCGAATAAATCGCTAGTATTGGCATCATCGGAACAAAAAAACGATTTTCAAACCTAAAAAATAAATAGAAGGCAAAACTATAAAGAATAACGGCAACAAAAAATATTAAGGCCCATTTCTGCCTGCGAACTAGTCCAAAAACACAACCAGCGATGGCCAACGTGATAAGTGAAAAATCTGCCTGCCAAAACATAGACAAAAAAACTGCTGGAGATTTTAAAAGATCCAACAAATTCTTAGCAGACGCAACCGAGACATCTTGGGTAAAACCGTTTGAGTGAAGATTTAAAATTAACGGCAGGAAAATAAAAAACAACAACAGCAAGATACCACGAATCGGCCTCTCTCCGACCAAAACACTAAATCCGCCTATTTTTCCTTCATATACTAAAAACCACAGTCCAGATATGACAAAGCCAAAAAGACATACAGGGCTAAAACCGGAACCAACAGCAGACACTAACAGAGAAAGAAAATACCTACGATTGATTGGGATGTCCCTGTTTACTAATAACCAAATTACACACGACAGGCATAGGGTTACAAATATCCAATGCCTAGCCACAAAAGACACTGCCATGTAATTAAGGCTTGACGCGATGACAATGCCCGCAAAAAGACCGGCAGATCGACTTTCAAACAACTTTCTAGACGAGTCGACTACAAATATTATACAGAAAACCGCGGCAACCAACGAGAAAAGTCTTGCAAATATGAAGAAGGGAGATAAATCAAGTCCTAAAAAAAATTTGAAACTAGACAAATCGTAAAAAGAAAAGGGCCCAGTAAAAAACTGCCATGCGACAACGGTCGCAAAAGCTGGCAGAAGTAGATAAGAAAAATAGGGAGGATAATACAAAATATTAGAAAACTGATCCTGATGCAAACTTGGTATCACCGTCCTCAGTTCCAACATTTTCATGGCACCCAAAACCACAGATTGTTCATCGTCTACGACAAACAGAGGCAACCCATAATCTAAGGCAAGAAGGCCAACAATAATAAAAGACAACAACAAAACAGTCAAAAACATCTTATAAGCAAAGTCAGACACAAGACTATAAATTAAAATCCTTATTAAGAACGCCCATAATTAAACAGTCGACACACAGAATTCCCAAAAACCATCAGTCATCGAGGAACAAAGGTTAAAAGTAATTACCATCCGTGGCAGATATCTACATCATTGTACCAGAGTGAGACGCCTTTCAAAGTGCTCGAAAAATCCCGTAAATTATTTTGCAAACTTACAACTCCCAAGCAATTGGGCATAAAAAACGTAACAGTAGGGCTTCCCGCCACAACATTGCCTTCTATTGTCCATGATGCTACACGAATCCAATTTTTCGGTATGTTGTCGCCAAACCAAGATTCAAATAAAACCGCAAAATCCATTCCCCTTTCTAGTCCTATATTTTCCATTGTACTAGGGCCAAAGCTTCCATTCATCTTAGCCGAGGCTACCTTGTTATCCGCAAGCCCCCAAAAATCTATGACGTCAATTCCGCCAAAATAACTTATGGCTCCAATGTCATTTGCCCCTATCGTTTTGCCTTTATAATACCTATCAAAAAACTTGGAGAGTTGATAATGTTGTTCATAAATGTTCTTCGAGCTAATCACGGCATGCGGCCATGAATATAGACGTTTTATAAAAGGCATCGACAAAATGACAAAAAGAATTACGAAAACAAAACTAGACACCGAAAACAATTTAGAAGTTGATACAAGATCTTCGATTCGATATTGTCTTAATGCCAAAAACAAGTACAAAATCCCGGATAAAACCAGATAAGCCTCATACCTATACATCGGAACCCAAGAAAATCTTCCAAAGATGGCATGCAAAATAAAAGCCAGGGCGACAACCCCCAAACCAATTGTTCCCTTCCTCCAAAAGTCTCCATTATTTTTGAATATGGACAGATGTAACCCTAAAAACAACTGTGTTCCAAAAAGAGTGAAAATAGGCATTTTAATATTTCCATAAGCAACAGAAAAAAGGTTTTTAGCAGCCAACAACAAACTGCTACCGACTTTCTTTTTCATAAGCAAAGAGTTTGGTAAAAAAAACAGCCCGTTATTAACAGACCAGAGACCAAACAGCGTCATGGGCATCGCCCCAACACCAAGCATTGTTATCGCTGCAGCAACTTTTTTCTTAAGTAAAACAAAAAACACTGCTGAGGCGACCAAAAACATGCCCTCATATCTAAATGCTGCAACGAAAAATGTCAGCACAAACAAGCTAAGAGGTGGAAAACTTTTGTTTTCTTCATTAGTCAACCAAGACTCTAGAGACTTCAAAAACATTAAGACGACAAGGATATGGAATAAATGTTCCATGCCGCCAAAAATGAAAGGACCAAGGGGGGTAACCAGCCAGATAAACAAAACGGCCACAAAAGACCTTCGCGGACCAACTTCATACTCCACAAGGGTATCCCACAAAAATTTTAATATTATAAAAAACAAAACTATGTTTATCACAAGAGGGGCATATTCAACATAGTTTCCAACTAGCAAATAGATGAAGGCTAGAATTATTATCCACAGTGGAGAAGAAGACGCAGACGCAGCCTCTTTGTATGAAACACCCCATACACCGTGATCAACCAAATTCTTTGCAATCTCTAAATGTATGTACGCATCGTCTTGTATATATATGAACTTTCCGTTGGTCAAAAAAAGCATGGACACCAACATCAAAAGAGTAGTGAGAGAAGCAATAAAACAAATCTTGGGAAAAGACCAATCGATATTCTTGACGAAATTAACCATGTTTTTTGATGTTAAATATTGCAAAAACAAATTGAGTATTAATATAGTACGATATTATAAGCGCAACTCCGATTCGCTAAGTAAAACACTAAAACACTAAAAACAAAACCGGGGTATTTTTTAAACAAAGACCTAAAATAGTGGACGTCGCTCAACGCCTTCTCTATTAATCTATTGGGTAAAAACGGGATATTAAAAGACCTCAAAAACGCAAAGGCCTCTCTAACTTCTTTGTCGTAGTACTTCAATAGATACCAATTAACCGGAAAACTCATGCCGTATTTTTGTCTGTCTATCAATTCAGTGGGTATCTCTCCCTTTAAAAAATCCCTTACTGGGGCCTTCCCTAAACCGTCATTTCCAATTTTTGATCTATCCTCGGCGCTGTTGGCAAAACAAAAAACGGAATCGTAAAGAAAAGGAGTCCTAGCCTCTAAAGAATATGCCATGGTAGAAAAGTCTGTCTTAAATAACAAATCATCTGGAAGATAAAATATTAGGTCAAAAAGACTTGGACCAATCTTTTGTTCCCCCCTTAAAAATTTCCTTAGATACGAGTCTACAGAATTCGGAGAAATAAGACCATTGTTTAAAGAAAAACAGTCCTCGTACAATGAAAGATAGTCTGGTGACACAAAAGAATCTACAACATTAGACATCCTTAGTCGTAGTCCGTTACAAAGGTCACGAGGCCCATGCTGAGAGCCAGCATTTCTAAAAGAATCTAACCACGTTGAAAGCAATGACCTTCTTTTGTAAACACTATTCACTTTGGAGAGAGCCTTGTGCCGAGGATACCCCAAAAAAAGTTCGTCCGCTCCTTCACCCGTCAGGACAACTTTTATACCCAAGTTGTTTCTAAAAAAATGCGACAAGTACAAAGAACTAACCATCGCAGTGTCAGCAACACAATCATCTATATTATCTGAAAACAAACCGAATGCGCTGGCAAATTCCTTTTCCCCAAAAGAAATTTCGTGGTACGGCATTTTCAAAAAGTCAGCTATCTTTGTGGCATAAAAAGAATCATGGCGACCTTCTATGTTTAGATTTACAAGGGGTATTTTTACGCCCAAATGTTTCAGGGCTAAAGCAATAGCTGAGGAATCTACTCCTCCAGAAAAAAACATCCCGACTGGAACGTCTGAAATAAGATGATCGCTGACGCTTCTGATGAAAATATCTTTAAAATCATTACTGGAAGTACCCTCTCTTTCCTGCGAGAGTGATTCTCGCATCAGTTTTTTAGTCAAAACTTTTTTGGACAAATCGAACTCTATCGTTTCGCCAGGTAAAACCTTGTTTATATCTCTAAAGATAGTATTACTACCGGCGGCAAATCCAAACAAAAAATAAGACTCCAAGCCAACTTCCTTAAGAGGTAACTTTTCACCGCGACTAACAAAAAAGTCTTTTATTACCCTTATTTCTGAACTAAAAATAAAAGTCTTTCCGACAAGAGAATAGTAGAGAGGCTTTATGCCAAATCGGTCTCTAGACAAAATAATTTTTGAATTTTTTCTATCATAAATTGCGAGAGCCCACATGCCTTTCATTTTTTTAAAAACACCTTCGCCCCACAGTTTATAACCGTTAAGGATAACTTCTGTATCTGTTTTACTTTTAAAAACAAAGCCCTTCTGCTCCAAAAGAGCCTTTAGAACAAGAAAGTTGTATATTTCGCCGTTAAACGTAATTGTGATATCCTCATCGTCTTACGTCATCGGTTGCCTGCCGTTATCGGACAAGTCAATTATAGATAAA
>JBAZWX010000034.1:0-3350 GCA_041660145.1 Minisyncoccota bacterium
ACGGGTATCGGATCGTCTGATACTTCAATTCCGATTGGAAGACTTAGTGCTTGTTTCATCGCGATGATCGATGGGGCAGCCCAATTGAACTGATGCTCTTGCCAGGTGAGTCTCCAAAGGTTTACAACAATATCTCCGCACCAAGACATGATTGGCAGGAGATTCCCGAGTTGGATTTTGAAGTCCCAAACCGAGCAGGCACCGTAAACGAGTACTCCTAGTGATATAGAATCTACAATAGCTGCACGCCATTGAATTTGATTGTTAAACCAAATTCCCCAAAAATTTCTATCCGGTATACTTGCTTTCAAAAAGAGTTTACGCATGCTCACAATTTCTTCTTGTTCTTTTGCACACGTTTTGACTCTTTCTATGTTTGCAAGACGCTCTTTCCGATATCGGTGAAAAGCTCGCCAGGCGTCTTCCATGGGGCTGCATTCTGAAATAACTCTTTGGTTAAGAAACATTCCCCAACAAATGTGAATGACTCCCATGAGGACGAGACAAACTCCAATTTGCGGATAGCATATCCACATCATAGAGAAGGGGATGATTGCCATCGAGACAGTTTCAAGACTCTCAAACAAAACCATATTTTGGATTTTTTCAACCCGTTCATATCCTTTTTGAAGACACGATTCGTTAAGATTGTTATCTTCTCCCATGTGAACTCCTAGAGATTTTTCGAAAAATAGCTCAGTAGTTCTTTTAGCTGTTTGCCATGCGTTTTCATGGAGCATGAATTCCCGGTACTTTCCCTGGAAGTATCTGATCACTCGGCCAATGAATACACTAATAACAATTTTCCCGGTAAGGCCGATTATTACGCACCAAGCGAACAAGCTAATATCTGTTCCTACGTTGAACACACGAGAAATACTTTCTGTTGCAGATTTAATAAACGGATGATTGATGCTTTGGTTTCTGTTGAGTCCATCAAAAACTATTGCCATCGTCATTGGAAGGGTTGCTTCAAAGATACTCATTGCGGCGATAAAACAGAAAACCTGTTTGGCCAGTTTTTTACCACTGTCCGGTATCAGCTCTTTCCAAACCCACAAAACCATATCAACCACTTCAGCTAGACCCTTTTTGTAGTCGGCGTAACTTGTCCATACCGCAGCTGCCTTTGGCGTTTCCTTTTCCACCTTTTCCTCCTTCGGTAGGCCTCACTCATGGCGGGTAAACTCCGCTCTGACGAAGGCCACCTCTGGTTCGTTGAGACCTCAGTGCAGGTACTTTTTTCAGTCTGGTGCCCGGTTAAAACATGTCATGCTCGCATAACTTCCGCTCGCCATCACCTTTTTATGAGCACGCTATAATCCGCCTAAACGGATTTAGCTCACTCTCGCCCCCTTCGGGGCTGCGAGAGTCTCCTAAAAAAGTATGGACTCGGTAAGTTATGCGGGTTTAATTCAATTGTCAAAAAGCAAAACGCCTTGCTTACGCAAGACGTGTGATAAGCTCATGACGGACCCAACGGGGCCCTTTTTATGGGATTATCTCACTTCTTGCCTAATTTAAAACGCTTATTAACGTACATTCTTATGCGCGCAGCAGAAAAGCCGCATGAAATAAGCAACGCGAGCGGCTTGTTTGTTATTTTGTTGTAACCTTGCGGCATAACCTCAGATACTATCACTTTCATTATCGATGTCAAGTGGTGCCTAATTTGCCGCTAATTTTGGTTTGCGGGTTATAATCTATTTATGTTTTTAAATGGGAGAATTATTTGGGAAGGAAGGCCCGATTTTATGTCTTGGTTTCTGATGCACCTGACAGTAATAATTTTTATGGGCTTGTTTTTTGTTGTGGCACCTCTTGTGATGATGGTCTCATCTAGTCAGGTTGTTGGTAACCAGTTTATGCATTTTACCGGCATAGATGTTGCTAGCTATCTTGGGCGCTCACCTCGATCGGCTGTTTCCAACGTGGCAGCCTTTGTTGAGGTTATCCCGCTTATTTTGTTTTTTCTACTTCCTGGATTACTTTTTGTTTTAAATTCAATTGCTCAGATATTTTTGGGCTGGGTTAATACCTATTATATTTTTACAGATAGAGACATAAGAGTTCAGTATGGAATAATAAACAAAAAAAGTATTGTTGTTCCGCTTGAGAACATTGAAAGCATAGGTTCGACGACAGTGTTGTCCGATTCTATCAACAAGGTTTTTGGGGGAAACACTTCGACTGTGGCTATTAAAATTAAAGGAGGATATATTCCGCCTCTTATCTCGTTTATAAAATTTTTTGGTCTTGATATAAATATGCCGATGTCTTTGTATTCTGTCCCGAATGCAGCGGGTATTATAAAAGACATGGGTTTGAGTTTAAATAATGAAGATAGCTTTTGGCCAGAGCCGGCCGTGTTGGACGAAGAAGAGGATAAAATTGATAACTAGTTTGTTGCGGGAGCTGGGGGCTCTGTCTGTGGGGCCTTTTTTGGTTTCAATCTTCGCGCGGTTGCGGGCCACCTATCGGGATCTTGCTCCATATAGATCATAGAGAGAATTTCTTCCTGGGCGTACCCCTTTTCCGTCATAAGCTTGAGTGAGTCTAGCCATTTTTTTATAGTCTCCGGAAAATCAGTTATGGTCGCATCTCGCACAAGATTTTTTAAAAGAGAAATGTCGACATCCCCAAGTTTTGATTCTACCTCAGGATTCCCACATTTTTTTAACTCTTCACAAATTTTTTGGTATTTGTCTGCTAGTTTTTGGGTTATTTTATCCAAATCCTTTTCACTAACCACTTGGTAAATTTCTAGGGACAAAAATTTTGGTATGTCGTCAATTGGCGTTCCTTCTTTAAAATAGGCGATTATCTCGTCTCTTGTATAGGCGTCTGTTTGGCTTTCTGTTTTTCTCGCATCTTGACCAAAGATGACGGTCATACTTTTTTCAAAGTCTTCCGATTTTTTGGATGTTTCAGCAATGAATTTTACGTTATCCTGAGTCAGCTCTTCTGCATAATTTGGTCTAAAAAGCGCGTCTAACCTATGTTGTTGCTCATGCTCTGCAGTGGCTGCGCCCACGTCTTTATTTAATACGGGGATGTTTGTTTTTTCAAAACTAATAACTTTTATTATTTCTCCACCGCTTTTTATCTTTATCGCATTCTTGGTGACTTCAATAGAACCGCTACCGCCGAGATTAAAAGTCTTGTCTACAAAACTGTTTTTACGCATTTTTCTCCAGAGAGATGTCGATATATCCAGTGTATCTGATTCCATATCTTCACCGTTTTTACTTTCCAAAGAAAGTTCAGATGGGAAGCCCCAAGGATCTGTTTTAGATATTGAGAGGTTCCAGGAGTTTTGCCCAATCGTTATTGAAATATCTCCTTTTTGA
>JBAZWX010000034.1:3360-8745 GCA_041660145.1 Minisyncoccota bacterium
ATTGTCTGTCACCAAGGCAATTTCACCGTCTGTTGACTCTCTGCTTATCCTGGCGATCCCTTCCTCTATGCGCTCTGATACAGCGCCGACGTTCTCTGTGGTTATAAGGCTGCCCATCTCGGAAATTAAGGAATCTGTTTTATCGTTGAGCGCCCGGCCAGCGATATTGCTGGTGTCGAAAGATCTTGCTTTGGTAACATCTACCGAACCGTCGTCTTTTCTTGCTTTTCTAATATTTGAGCAGAGGGAAAAATCTCTCTTGTCGTAACATATAATATGGATTCCTCCGGGTTGTCTTATTATATCTATTCTACTGTACGGATAAGCCCCAAAGCAGGCCTTAAAAAGTTCGTTGTCGTCTGGATATTGTTCGCGGTATTTGGCGACAGTTTTATCATTGGCAGTGTATTTGTTTATTATATCGATGAAGTTTTTCCTGTCCTCCTCACTTGCTCCAAAAGCGCTGAGGGTGGGGAAGACGGCTGCCACAAGTTCCATTTTGCCTATTCGTGGGTTTGCCTCTATCGCTTGTCGCATTGTCGTTTCAGCCAAAGCAAGACCTTGCCTTCTTTTTTCCAAATTCTCTTTAAACTTTTCGAGTCGACCTCGTCTTATGTCCCTTCTTTCTTCTGCGCTTAGCCCGGCCGCTACATCTGGGTCGATGTCTCGAAGTGTTTCTAGGGATTTTGCTGGATTAAAACGCGCCCGCTCCACACGACGCCTTGCCGGGTTTGCTCCTTGTTCCACTGATTGAGGCTCTATTGATTCCATGTTTGTCTTTGACGTTGGCTGCTAATTTGATATGCTGGCAGCGAACGGCTTGTTCTTGTACAACATAATACATTGTTTTTGAGGACGGAAAAAGCAAGACAACACAAGATGGGCAAGATGGGATGACTCGAAGTTTAGAAGTCCTTCGGGGATTGGCCGAACCTTATTGTTCACGCGGCTGCCTCTTTGGGTGGCCGCAAGACTGGGAATTGTTTTTTGCCGCTCTTTTACAGGAGACAAAGGAGAAGGGGCCGTATGAAAAACAACAGGGCAATGTTTTTGATTCATCTTGTTGTTTTTGTTTTTGCCTCTTTGTGTATTTTTCTCAAGTCAGAAGTTTTTTCGTCTATGATTGTTGTTCCTTCTGTGGTTACTGCTTGGGATATCCTTCTGGTTCTTGCCATTGTTGTTCTTCCAATTGTCTTGTGGATCGTGTGTGGGATGGCTGCTGTTTGGTTCTGGGCTGAGTATGTGGCAAACGCAAGGGCCAATGCCAAGAGCGGCAGTTTTATTGCTATCCCTTGTCATAGTTTGACGTCGAAAATTTTGGCTGGGCCAGTTTGTCTTACTGCTTTTGTTTCATCACGTCTCGCCACCTTTTTGGAAGATCGCTGGTTGCAGAAGTGGGCCATTCTGAATCCGGGTTCTATGATTTGCCGTTTTGCCTCATGGTGGGCGAAACAGGTTTGTCTCTACCCTCTAAGCCCTGAAGAGGTTGCCGCCGCCGTTGAGAAAAAGAAGAGGCAGAGGCGCGCTGAAGCCGAGGCCCTGGTCGCAATGTTTGGAGATCTTAGAGGTCCTTCTGGTCCTAGAGATGGGTCACCTGGTGGTCAAGAACCGAAAGAATCTTAAGATAAAGTCGGTGGCACCGATCCTGACAGCGCTTCAAGTAAGCCTGCGTCCTCAAAGTAGTTTGTGATAAGCATGTTTTAAGCTCCTTGCCGTTTTGGTAGGGAGCATTTGTTTTGTGTTGTTTGCTTTTGCGTGGCCCGATTTGCGTAGGGTTGCCCCGCTTAGAAGTTTAACAAATCGACCTTGATGTCCCCAAGGATATATTGTTCATGATTTTACCCCAGAAAGGATCGGATGTAGAACTTCTAACGGGGTTGTAAATATTGTCTAGACTGTTATATTTATTTGAAGTAGCTTTATCGTAAAAATATGAAAAAAGTTAAGAAAACAAAAGTAAAAGTGGCAAAGAAAAAGGAAAAAGAAGTGTCGGCTCTTTTGCCGGCGCACATAATTCCCAACAGATACAAAATAGTTTTGCGTCCAGATTTGGAAAAGTGTGTTTTTGATGCCGAAGAAAACATATATTTGAAGATAACCAAACCATCGAAGAGGGTAGAACTTCATTCTCTTGATCTGAATATAAAATCAGCTGAGTTTGTGTTCGGCAAAAAATCGGTTAAAGCCAATAAAATAAGTTACGACACTAAACGAGAGACAGTCATCCTAGATTTTGAAAAAGCGGTATCTGGAAAAACTGAACTCGCAATAAAATTTTGTGGCCCGATAAGCAACAAAATGTGCGGTTTTTACAGGAGTAATTATTCTGTAAACGGAGAGGAGAAAATATTGGCAACTACCCAGTTTGAGTCGACTGATGCCAGACGAGCCTTTGTCTGCGTAGATGAACCGGCAGCTAAAGCTATTTTTGATATAACGCTCATTGTCCCGGCAGACAAAACTGTTATATCGAACACACATATATTAGATGTTGCCGAGCATGAGGGTGGATATAAAGTTGTTAAGTTTGCTCCAACACCAAAAATGTCAACATACTTGGTGGCGTTTATAGTTGGTGATTTCGAATACGTGGAGAAAAAAAATGATGATGGCGTTTTAGTTAGAGTGTTTGTTACTCCTGGAAAGAAAAAGCAGGCTGGGTTTGCCCTCGATGTTGCGTGTAAGTGCCTTTCTTTCTATAACAAGTATTTCAAAATAAAATATCCTTTGGCAGTTTTAGACATGATCGCTATTCCAGATTTTGCCGCAGGTGCGATGGAAAACTGGGGGGCTGTTACCTATAGGGAAACGGCGCTTCTTGTTGATCCGGAACACTCTGCTGCAGCGGCAAGACAAAGAGTGGCCATTGTCGTTGCCCACGAGCTGGCTCACCAGTGGTTTGGCAACTTGACCACCATGGAGTGGTGGACTCACTTATGGTTGAACGAGGGGTTTGCTACGTGGATAGAATATCTGGCAGTCGATCACATTTTCCCTGAGTGGGATATGTGGACACAGTTTGCTTATGCTGACTACGGTCGGGCGCTAGATCTTGATTCTCTAAAAACCACTCACCCAATTGAGGTCAAAGTAAAACATTCTCACGAGATAAACCAAATTTTTGATGCAGTAAGTTACAGCAAGGGCGCGTCTGTTATCAGAATGTTGGCGGACTATCTTGGTGAAAAAGATTTCAGGCAGGGTTTGTATCTATATCTGACTAAACACAAGTACGCTAACGCCTCCACGGAAGATTTATGGAGGGCTTTTGAGAAAGCCTCTGGCAAACCTGTTGGTAAAATAATGAAATGTTGGACAAGCCAGCTTGGATATCCTCTTCTCGCCGTCTCAGAAAATAAAGGCAAGTTAGTTGTTGGCCAAAAGAGATTTTATTCTAGCGGTTTGGAAGCAGAAGCCAACAAAAAATCTAAAGATACGTGGAAGATTCCTGTTGGTTTTAACTCGAGTGCTATATCGGGTAGAAAGTATATAGTTCTCGATAAAAAAACCGGAGTGTTGCCTCTTAAATATCCAGTAAACGGTTGGATAAACGCAAATGTTAACAGGAGTGGTTTTTACAGAGTTGGTTATAGTGGAAAAATGATTGAGGACATAAAACCGGCAATTGTAAGTAAAAAGATTGGAGCCATAGACAGATTGGGTATATTAAACGACACTTTTTCTCTCTTTCGATCTGGCCTGATTGACGGTGCGACGGCTATGGGGCTTTTGGGCTCATACAAAAACGAAACAGATTACACTGTCTGGTGTGATTTGGCCACTTGGCTGGATAACATGGATAACATTTTGTGGGGAGAAAAAAGTTATGAACAGTACAAAAAGTTTGCTGCGTCTCTATTTGATGGAATTGTAGCGAAAGTTGGTTGGAGCAAAAAAGATACCGACACACACTCTGATAGTTTGATGAGAGGCCTTATCCTTGTTCAGGCTGGAAAGTATGGCAATAAAGAAGTTATTGAAAAAGCGCAGTTGTTGTTTGCCGATTATGTAAAAAATGGGAAGCATTTGGATCCAGACATCCGTGCGGCGGTTTATTCACTGGTTGCCCAGAATGGGGGAGAGGATGAGTATGCCAAATTAATGAAGCTTTACGACGAGGCGACACTTCAAGAAGAGAGAAACCGTTTGGCCTCTGCCCTGTGTCGTTTCAAACAATCGTCACTGATAGACAAAGCTCTTCGGTTCATACTTTCCGACAAAGTTAGGAATCAAGACAAGCCAATTGTTATAGCAGCCGTGGCGGCAAACAATTTTGGTCATGACGCTACTTGGAAGTTTTTGAAGGACAATTGGGGTGATTTCTTTCAGAGGTATAAAGATGGGCATCACCTTTTGGGTAGGATAATTTCTTCTGTCGTGAACGACTTCAAAACGGAAAAAATGGCGCAAGACGTTGAAAAATTCTTTAGCAAGAACAAGGCTCATGGTGCAGAAAGGGCGATTGACCAGGCGCTTGAGCTTATTAGGGCTAGGGCTTTTTGGTTTAAGCACGCAGAAAAATCTGTTGCCAATTTTTTGAAAGAGTTTTGTAAATAAACTGAAGGCGCGATATCTCAACAGCAAAGCCAGGGCCCAACCCTGGTTTCGCTTTTGAGATGCCAAATTGTTTTTTATGAGAAAGATTCTTCTACCACCTCTTTAACCAAATTGCCGTCAGCCTTATTTTTCAAATCTTTCATGACTGTGCCTATAAGCTGGCCCACTTTTGTTTTATCTGTAATTCCTAGTTCCTGCTTTTTGGTTAAGACAAAAGTGCGGATCTCGTCTTTTCCCATCATGGCTGGTATAAAAGTGTCTATTATTTTTAACTCGGACTCTTCGGAATCAGCGAGATCTTTTCTGTTTCCTTTCATAAATTGTTCTATGGAATCCTTTCGTCTTTTTGCTGCTCGTTTTATTACTGTCATGGCGTCATCATCGGATAACATCTCTGTGGGTTTTCTCATTTTTGCGACAAGCTCATTTGTGAAGTCGGTAACTAAGCCACGCAAAACGGTGAGTCTTATTTCGTCCTTACTTTTCATAGCATCCTTGATGCCGTCCTTTATTTGTTGGTGAAGCATAATTTTGCACAATTAGCTAATAGTTTAAATTTACATCGAAATAAAACAATTGTACAATGATTTATATATGAACACCTTATTTTTTAAAGGTTGGCGGCTCTTCTTAGCTGCTGTTTCGGCTCTTAGTATTATCTCCCTACTGACTATACCGACAGATAAATCTTTCGCGGCTTGCGCGTCGGTTCCTGTTACCGGAGGAGGTACACCTTTTTCTGGAACACTTAACTCTACAGATTGCCAAATTGGGGCATGGGACGGAGGGATGACCTACTACGATGAGTACACCTTTTCTGGCTATCCT
>JBAZWX010000035.1:0-3661 GCA_041660145.1 Minisyncoccota bacterium
TTGCTTCTTTTACGAAGACTATCCTCCTCTACGAGTTGTTCCAGCGAAGGAATCTGTCTTGCCATGACTTTCCTCTCCTTCTTCTTCAAACCAAGGGTAGTCCAGGATACAACCCTGTTCACCCTTGGTCGTCAGCAGTCGCAACGATTAAAAATTCGCAATAACCAATATTTCTTTCCCTAAAACCTATTTCTTGCTGTCCGTTTTTAATTTAGTTTTCAAGGACCTTGGTCCCTTATACATATTACCAGGAAGGCAAAAGGTGACGTAAAGACAAAAATATAACAACAAAAAACTTGCCAAGAGGCAAAAGAAGTACCCGCCCCAAAAGTAGGGCGGGTCTGAAAACATGTTTGTAGATGAGCGCATCAAGGAGCCTTTGCTTTTCTGACTGGTGTCGTCGGGATACGCTTGTTTAGCCTAACCAGAAAAAGGATCCCGGCGGGAAAGGGTTTTCGACTAACATCAAAAAGGTCAAAATAAAACTTTGAGTTACCGAGTTCGTCCTTTTTCTTCGTCAGGCAAAGAGCGTTCTGGTCGCAATTGAGCATAGCGTCATCGTTTATCAAAAGATCGGTTGCAACAACCACCGGACCCTCAGGGAATTTTTCTCCATTACGTGCCAGGGCGATCATAGAGTCATCAACGGTAAGACCAAGATCCATTTCCCTGAAAACATTCAGCCACCACAAAATATAACCCATTTCTACATAGGTGACCTCCCCCTTGAAGGTCAAAAAACCATAAATTCCCCTCTTGAAACGGCTCTTGCCTCTTCTAATGATAGAAAAATTTCCGGTTGTCAGTGTGTCATCACAAAAAGCAATTCCATCTCCCGTGCCATTGACAACCAAACTTTCGACACACTCTCCTTCAAGTTCAAGAGCAAAACCCATAGGCAAAATTTTCGCGCTTCTGTAAACTTGTCGGAGACGAACAGAGTCTTTGAGCGCCTGCGGGCCAACAAGGCTTACAACGCGCTTGGCAAAATCTCTCAGAAATTTTCCTGGATTGAGTGCCGAAAACCCCAATTCCATGTCTGCTGCCTCCTCGTTTTGTGCCACAATCGTATGTCAACGACCCCCTACACAGTGAATCATCGCCAAAAACAAAAAGCAAGCCGGCGCTATATAGTACCAACATTGCCTTACGCCCCATGAGGTGTAAGGCAATATCTATCTAAGTATAATATTGTCTGACTATTTCTTGAGCGTGGCCTTTTTTACAGACTCGTGAGCCTCTTTTTTGTCCTTGGCCTTAAGAAGATCGCCGGCGCATTGGACGTCACACAACGAATCTTTAACCCAACAAGAAAAGTCGTTTCTGTCCTCCGCAACGTGGTGATTATAGGTAGCATCGTCCATCGCCTCAAGCGCCTTACAAAGATCATGGATATCACGTAAAACTTCTCCACTTTTTAATTTAAGATGTTTTTTGTTTTCTTCCATAGCAATTATTTATTGTTTACCAAAAGTCCAGATACTATCTTGTCTACCTGATCAAAGGGATAGGCACCATCTATTGGAGCTTTCTGGTCATCGGCCGAGATAGCTATACTATGTGGCGTACCTCCTCCTCCAGAGGCTATCGCATCTTGAAGCTGATCTTCTACAACCTGACTGTATTTACCGCTTTCCAAACATTTTTCAAATTGAGCCACGTCTAAACCAACCTCCTTGGCAATTTTGGGGAGCTCTGCAGGGTCAAGGCCATTGTTAGATGGTGTTACCTCCATCAACCGATCCAGATAGCTCCAAAAGACATCGTTACCACCAAGAGCAGCGGCACATTCTGTTGCTTCTGCTTCCTTCCTTGCTTTCGAATGAAGCGAATCTAGAGGAGATTGACGATAGACCCAAGCAAACTTGCCGTCCTTGCTATACTTCTCGTATACCTGTTTCATTGTAAAGTGAAAATTTTTGCAAAACGGGCACTCCGTATCAGAAAATTCAACAATTTTAACAGGAGCCTTTATGTCACCCCGGACATGGTCACTAGATGATATAGGCTTTAAAATAATTTCTTGGGCTTTTTGTTCTTGACCTAACCCGCCATTATCAACAACGGCCGCCTTCTGAGAAGCAGGTGAGCTCCCCTTTCCTGTTCCAACGACAGCCAGGGCAATCAGCGCTCCAGCTATGATTATCGCCACTGGTGTAGATAAAAGATTTTCTTTTTGTTCCATAGTTTTGTTATTTAATACATTAACAATACACCCACAGGAATAGTATAACAAGAACGACACGCAAAGAAGGCAAAAACACCTTTTGGCGCTTATTTTTTGAATCTATATAAAATTGCTGGTCGATGGGCAGCCCCACTTGTCATTTGTTTTGTTTCTTCTATTAACCCAAGAGACAGATATTTTTTCCTAAAATTTCTCTTATCCAACCGCTCTCCTAATATTGCCTCATAAACCTTTTGCAGTTGTCCTAAGGTAAATTCCGATGGTAAAAGGCTAAAAGCAATATTGGAGGAAACCAATCTCTGGCGAATTGTTTCTATGGCTTTTTTAACTATCTCTGCGTGGTCATAAGCCAGCACTGGAAGTTTTGAGACAGAAAACCAACCAATGTCGTCATATTCACTTGTTGTTTCTAACTTCAAATTAGTCGACGGCAAAAGTGCCAAGTAGGCGACCGAAACGACACGACCAAAAACATCACGACCGACATCGCCAAAAGTATGAAACTGATCTAGGTACGCTTTCTTAAGACCTGTTTTTTTATACAAATGTCTAGAGGCAGCCGCATCAACAGATTCTTCCGGGCCAACTAACCCACCGGGAAGAGCCCAACATTTTTCATAGGGCTTTTTATTCATTTTTATAAGTAAAACCTTCAGACGACCTTCGTTTATGGTAAAAATGGCAACATCTGTGGCTACTACCGTAAATTTATACTTTTTGGCTGTTTTCATAATAGTGTTATACATACACTAACATACCTCACCTAAATTGAAAAGACTTACCGTTGATCCCGTTTAGAAGTTTAACTTTTGTAGTTAGACGGGTTGAATCATACTGGTATGCGCATTTCCATATTTTGTCGTATGAACAAAGGAATTTATAGAACTTCTAACGGGATTGACCAACCTATGTCACCATGGTAACAATAGAAAAGATGCGCATGCATCAAGTTCGTCGACAACCAACACACAGGAGGCCACAAAATGGCCACAGAACAAACAAATCTGCCAGCCAGGATACCAACAAAGAAAGAAAAAAGAGATGAACTCATAAGAGATACACTCACTAGCCTGGGTGAACCATTCAGCTTCTTTGACTATAGCAAAATTGATAGGCGGTCCCTTAAAATCCTGATTTTTTTGCAACGGTTATTCCTGGGAGCGTCTAGCGCCTTTAGATGGGTCGCCACTTTGGGCAGTTTTATTATTTTTTCTTTAATGACAGTCGTGCTTATAACGATCCCGGTTCTGGCTCTGATGACGCCCTTCATTCAGATTTTTCTAATGTCTCTAATCTACGTTTGGGGTCCCCTTCTGCTTTGTCTGGGATCAGGATTGGTTGGCAATCGCATCAAAAAAATAACCGAGGCTCCAGCCCGCCAACAAATAGAAGAGTCTGTCTACCGACTGGTAGAGCGAAACTATTTCGCACTCATGGATAAAGAGGCAACGGCGGCCATAAGAGAATCGGCTG
>JBAZWX010000035.1:3671-8735 GCA_041660145.1 Minisyncoccota bacterium
AAATATGGGCGCTAGAAGAAAAGATAATACATATTAAAAAGCTTCTAATTGTTCTGGAGGAAAAAGCCGGAGCCGTTGATACATCTTCTCTTTCTGAATTAGGAAAAGAGGTAGAGCGTAATAAATACCAACAAATAATCCTTAGAATCAAAAACGACCTCGCCAACTTAGAAGAAACTCAACAATCAGTAGCCCAAAAAAGGAACGAGGCGTTAGCAGACTGGGAATGTGCCAAACTTGAAGACGAAGTTGGCAAACTTCTGGAATCTTCCATGGCAACACAACAAGATCTTGTTGTGGCAATGGCAAAACTCGATATCGTTTCTTCCTCTCTACCAGAAATCGCGGCGGAGACAAGAAAAGAACAGCTGGCCATTGACGCAGCGGCCGACAAAAGTCAGTTCCTCCCAGAGTCAAATTTAGCTGATAAGGCCTCCTTCCTGCTCCCCATGGGCGCAGGAAGGACAGATGATAAATCGCATCAATAACAAATTGACCTGACATAGGAAAACAAGGCAAGGAGAAAGGCGTGACAAAAAACAAAGAGACGTACCTTCTTTTCACAATCGAACACAAATTCCTGGTTATCATTACCCTCTGTCTGCTCACTCTCGCTCCATTCTTGTTCAAGACTACGGTCCTGGTGAAAATGGACAAGCCCGTTTCCTTCGATGCTCTCGGCAATGCCACCAATATCAATCTGCCTGAAGGAGAAGTAAAAGATTGTTTCCCCAATAATGACACGGGAGAAATTGGGAAATGGGTTAAAGTAAATGGATATATTTCAGACATTGCCAAGCTAAAATTCAACCCTTCTGTTGCAGAAGTAGAAAAAGACATCACCATTTCGCTCGACCCAATCACTGAAGAATACGATCCAAAAACATGGAATCTCGAAATCACCAAGGCGTACGAGGCTCATGCCAAAATCGTCGTCAAGAAGCGACCAATTGTGGCCGTTGTCGACACAGGCACCGATCAGAAACATGCTTTCTTGAAAGACTCTCTAGTTCCCGGAAGAAACATTGTTGATGATAATAACGATCCCAGCCCGAAGTATCCTGACGAAACACATGCAACCCACGTCTCTGGAACAATCGTGATGAAAACAAATAATGGCAACGTGGTAGGCGCAGCAAAGCCGGCCGCCCTTGTCATGCCAGTACGGGTTCTTGATGGCAACAGTGGAAGTTGCAGCAACATCGCCAAGGGAATCGTCTGGGCAACTGACCATGGAGCAAACATCATTAATCTGAGCCTCGGTGGTAGATATTCTTCCAAGGTAATGCGCGACGCAGTCAACTATGCTCTGAAGAAAAATGTTTTCGTCGTTGCAGCCAGAGGCAACTCTGGAGATTCCAAGACACACTATCCTTCCGGATATAAGGGTGTAATCGCCGCCACCGCAACAGGCATCAAAGATGGAAAAGAAGTTCGTGCATGGTTTTCCAGTTCCGGCGGAGACAACTGCGTGGCTGCTCCAGGAGCTGCTATCTTTTCCACAATTCCTGGAGACAAGTTCGCGACATATTCTGGCACATCAATGGCAACCCCGCATGTTGCCGCAGCGGCAGCTTTGATGATTGCCCAATATCCGGCTTTGACCGTGGCCCAAATTAGAGATCTTCTTTTGAAAAATGGGGACGCCGTTGAAAGCGATGTCCACATCGGCCAGAGAGTAAACTATTTGAAGCTGGTAGAAAAAACAGCTCCAAAGACAGACGACGTGTCTGTTTACGATTTCACGGAATTTTTCGAAATCGCCTGGCAGATGACACAAGACTGGATCGCCCTTATCCCGGCTACCTCCCCGACCAGCGATTGGCCGTGCTGCACCGCTCACATCTGTGATTTTCACCCACGCAATGGTCTTGTCTATTTCAGTAGGTCGACACCAACCAATATGAATTGACCCTTTCGCCTTCCGCCTCCCGGCGGAGGGCGCTTTATTTTCCAAAAGAAAAACCGCCCTTCAGGCGGATAAACACAGTAGTGTGAAAAAAACAATTAGCTTTCAAAGCTCGACTGTTTCAGCACAGACCAGCTCGGCTCGATCAATGGCCTGATACGCACTGAATTTGTTAAGCCATTTTATCTCTTCACCAACAGGAACAGACACATCGTAGCTACCGTCGCCAAAAGCGGTAATCTTCACACCGCTGCACAGAAAATTTCTTTTTCTCATCATTTTTTTAATCGCGGTCAGAGTCATAAAACTCTTAAACCACACTCGGATAATCCCTGGCACACTTGGATCTTTACCCATTCTCTTTTCTCCTCCTTTTTCAGGGGTCTTTCATTAGGCGAACAGTTACTCCCCCGATTGTCTCGACCTCGCGAAGAAACTGTTTCAAGACAATTTCTTTTTTCTTACCCCTTCTGTCACGCCGATAGTGCTTCAGTACTATACTGCAATATCTATCCAGAAAAGCCTTGGAATATTCACGACCCTTTGCGGATTTATCAGATAGACGCTCCGCCAAATATGGGGAAACTCTTAGAATCCAATTTTCGGAAGGAGTACACACGACCCACACAACGTCTTTAACCTTCAACTCATCGACAAACCACTTTTTGCATTCGGCTAATGACGAGATGTCAGTTGACGATGGCGGCCACATTGTTACTCCAGAGTTCCTGTCTACGTGAATATGTGCCTCTACGATGACAGAATTCGCAAGTTTGGTCTCAAGTTGGCTAGTCCACATTACGAGTTTCCTTTTTACTTTTACCACCATCGAATTGCCGTCATACCCGATATCGGCCCACACGCCGGCTACCGGAATATACGTCCAAAGGTCCTCAAACTTTGCCGTCTTGGCCAGAGTAGATATCTTACGCAAACCGACCCGATAAGGCAGATGGTAAATCGTGCCAAATGTAGTTGTCGCCGCCATCTCTGGCTCGCTGGCCGATAAACTACCAAGAAACGTAAAAACAAAAAGAGACAAAACGAGCGCCGTTGTTTTTCTCATCTTTATTCTCCTCTCAATGAACCTATCTCATCTTACATTTTAGAGAAGAACTTACAACGCCCACGCAACATTAAACCAAACAAAAATCCCCGACCTGTGGCCGAGGACTTTTGTTGTTTTAATTTTATTGAATTTACCTTCGCACTGGTTCAGTCACGGCTGTATAGGCATAAACGTTCATGCCATCAACTGACAAAACTGATCCATAACCTCCGGCCTTCGTATAAGTGTGAGATTGTGTTACCTCTTTAACAGAGAAACCATCTGGGCAAACGGTTGTTGGTTCAGTGCCACTTCCGTCTCCAAAATTCCAAACGACAGAAACACATCTATCAAGGTCAGTTATTCTCGAAGTGAAATTAACAGTTAGAGGAGAACCGCCAGACTGTACATCTTTGATTAGATCAAAATCAAAGTTGTGAGTCGGAGCTGGTGAAAAACCTGGGTCAGTCTCCACATACACAGTTCTAACACTGCTATCTTTTAAGTAGGTCTGACCATCTTTTGTTTTGCTGTATGCCAACAGCGAAACCACAACAGGCTGTGGCCTACTTGAGTAGTTGTAAAAATTGGCTTTGTACTCTCCAGATCCGTCCAAAGTTATTGCTTCAACAATATTTGTTTGGCATTGGTCGCCATCAACATTAGAGTTAAAGACCTTCACATTACGAGGGCACTGGAAAAGCATTTTATATACGGTGGAAGTATTCGCATTTTCCGCGGCATATTTAAAGATCACAGTATTTCCATATTCTATTGATTCGTCACTAACCAAAAATTTAGAAATCGAAAGTTCTTTAGGAACCAGTACTACCGGTTTGGAAACCTTCGCTTCAGATAGTAACGGGGCTTTGCCATTAACCAAAGCGTCTACGGGAGAAATTTTGTTATTCCCCACTTCATTTGTAGCCGTGCTGGTTGCATTAACGGGTAATATGTTTGTCTCTTGGTCAGACAAGGCAACTGAGGCAGCAGAATTTCTGCCAAGATTACCAAAACCTGGCCCGTTAATCCAAATAATAACACCGAGCATTAAAATAATAAGGACCAAAAGAGTCCATATCACAAATTGCTCTATTTTGCAGTCTTTTTTGTTTGTATCCATATGTATTTTTGAAAGTCAGAGAAAATCCTCTGACCTTTTTTAAGTCTAGCATATTTTGTACAATAAGTCAATATCAGATGAAAAAACGGCCTATTTAAGGTCTCTGCGCCGGATAAACCAATGCTCCGTTGTAAGTACCACCTGGCACGTCCTGTTCCCTATTATCGAACTGGTTATCGGCAGCCAAAAAGCATCCAGCTTGATGAACTGGCGCGGCAGCAAAATGATTTGCCAGGATACTCGCGTTGGAATCATTTTCGCAATTCACTCCCGAGTTGGCGTCATGAACATAATTGTTTTCTATAACGTTTGAGCCTGATACTTTCACCCCAACCGCTTGATGCCAACAATGATAAATTTCGTTATCACGTATGATATTGCCCGAACTAAAAATATCTACACAACTCCAGAGCGAATCGTGAATTTTACTATTTGTTATTGCCACGTTATCTCCATTTATTGTCACCCCGTTGTGAGCATATGACACCTCAACGAAATCGAGCTTACTCCCGCCAAGAAGGGTGATCTGTTTCCAGTCAGCGTATTCAGGACTGTCTTGTGCTGAAGTAAAAATTATAGGAGATTCCTTCGTCCCCAACGCCTTTATCACCCCGATAATGCTGAAATGAGTGTCTCCATAACCCGTGCGCCCAGTTGGATCGTTGTGGTCCTTTATATAAGCATCAGCAGCGCTTGTCCAAGGAGTATCTAAAATCGACATGTCTGGCTTTTTCAAAAAAGTTATTTTTGTACCCGGCAAAATGTTAAGCGTAGCCCAGGGAGGAAAAATTACATTGCCGGTTATCTCCACATTCCCGCTCCATGTTTGAGAAGTCAGTTGAATCCCCGAAACAGAAGTCGCACTTTTTATCGTCGGCTGCGATTCAGCGGCTTGATCAGAAATAGGCTTCTGTGGTATCGGTTCCAAAGAATTTTTTTTAGGAGTTTCAACTAAAGAATCTGGTGAAGGCTCATCCTTGGCGG
>JBAZWX010000036.1:0-7898 GCA_041660145.1 Minisyncoccota bacterium
ATGGCTACGGCAGAAAGAACCATTGCCACAACCGATTCGTAAACACCTACTTTTGATATATCACCAAACAATGCTTCGAGTAATTCATGGTCTGGCACAATTAATATTCCTACTGCTAAACTCGTTGTGAAAAGTATACCGACGAGAGCCTCTGTTGATATAGACGTCTTGTCCTCAAGAATCCAAATGACAAAAGTCGCCATAATCAACGCAAGAAGGGCCCCCCAAAAAGGATTGTAACCAAGGACAAGCGCCACAGCCAAACCAGGCAGTGCAACGTGCGACATTGCGTCACCGACAAGCGCCATCTTCCTTAACACCATAAAACTGCCAAGATACCCGGCAGCAGCACCCACAAAAGCCGCAGTTATTGCTATAAAAAAACCCGGATTAATTATTTCCATGGTGAGAGTGATTATGATCGTGGGCAGAAGTTAAATGACCGTAAATGTGAGCCATATTCTCCTCTGTTATAACTTCGTGGGGATGCCCCAAACAAAACATTGTTTTATTAAGGCACAAAACCGATGTGGAATATTTAAAAACCATGCCAAGATCATGAGAAATTATAAGAATGGTAGTACCGCGGGTCTTGTTTAATTTGTAAAGTAGATTGTATATTGTTTCTTCTCCTCCCACATCGATACCAGTCATCGGCTCGTCAAACAAAATGACATCCGGATCATTCAAAATAGACCAGGCTATCATCACCCTCTGGAATTGGCCGCCAGAAAGAGACGCCAATTTTTTATCAAGAATAAAATTACCGTCTAAACCAGTAAGTTCGAGGGCTTTCGATATAACCGCGCTGTTCTTGCCGGCCCGAATTGCCATAAACTCGCCAACGTCTATTGGAAAATCTTTTTCTATAGATAGCCTCTGAGGAACATAATTAACTTTGATATCTTTTTTCCAAACAACCGCACCCTTATACGCAACTAACCCGACCAAGGCACGAAAAAGTACACTCTTGCCCGCCCCGTTTGGACCAAGAACAGCAAAAACGTCGCCCTTCTTAACAGAGAAATTAATATCTGAAATAACCTCTTGCCCGTCGAAAGAGACTGTTAGTCCTGTAACATCTAAAATATTGTCCTTGGCATCCATGTCTAATTTATAATTCTTTTTTCCTTCTCTTTTTTGATTTTTGCCGGCTTTCGTTCAGTGTCTTCTACGGGAATCTCCTCAAGATCATTCGTCGTATCTCGATCTCTTGAGGGCCTTTTGTCTTTTTCCTCTTCTTCTGACGGTCCAGGAACAGGCCTCCTCTCATTACTGTTAGGTATGTAGTGATCCGGAACCATGGGCTCCTCGTCAAGTTCCGGTACAAGACTCGTGACTATTGTCACCTCCTCTTTTTCGGACCCTAAATCGCTATCGTCTATTTCCGGCTCATCATCTTCCTGATCATCAACTTCAGGAACGTCTTTATTTACATCATCCACTTCTGGACAATCGCGTTTATCCTTTTTCCCTCCAAAATTAAGAAATTCAAACATGTTTTTATATGGGTTACACAAGAATTGTAAGACAAAAAGGCATATTATGCAACGATTTTTTCTCTAACGAAACTCGGCTAGTTTTTGGAATAGATAACCTTAGGCCTCATTATTAGGGCATCTGCGCGTCTGGCAAAATCAGTAATTCTTGCAAAGTTTCTTGTCCTAATAAGTTCTTCTCGCTCAGAGTTGAACTCCTGTGCTAATTTATCTAGCTCAGCAACAATAGCAGGGTCGCTTTCTTTTAGTATGTCTTGGGAATGTACGTAGTCTCTTGCCCCAAAGTATGCGTTATATTCCTCAATAGGTTTTTTGGCCAAAACGGAAAGAGTATAGTCTAAAAGAAACTCATCCCCCTCTCCCCCTTTTTCATACTGTTCCGCGGCATAAAGAACATTCATCCAGGCGTTCCTATAATCTGGAGCGATACCGAGTTCCTTTTCGACTTCGCCGCCACCTTTTCCAAATTTACCTTCAATCATAATTTAAAGATAGCAACAAAAAATCGCCCCGACAAGCGGCGGGGCATTCAAATTCCTGACAAAAATATTTCATTTCACTTCCAGACAAAGTTCGTAAAGAGCAACTCTTGCGATCTCTGCAAGATAAATAGCATCATCTTTCGAACAATGAGCCACCGCCCTGTCATCTTTTACAAAAGTACTTTCCTTACTTGTGCGTCGCCTTCTGAGAAGCCCGGCCCAATGTGACATTATGTTGCAACCACGGTGACCAATAATCGCAGATTGTTGTTCACTGGCAAAATGATCAAAATAATATTTTATCCAAGGAAGATCAAAAAGGCTGGTATCAGAGACAAGAACAATCTGGCTAGCCTTAAAAGACGCCTTAATTCCTTCAAGCCAACTTATGAAACGAGAAGTGGCTTGCTCTGGCAGACTGCATTCCTTACTCATTACGGCCAGCACTTTATTTGAATCAAACTGCGGAGACTCTGGATCAAAATCGCTTTGCCCATTAAATTTTTCCAGACACAAAAGACCAAGACAACCTACCTTCATGGCACCCTCATCAAAGAAACGCCCTTCAAGCGGAGCGATTTCGTCGTAATAAACAAGACCCCTGCTACAAAGTTCATCCTTACTCATTTTGTGCGGGCAAACGACGCATGCGGCCCAAGACAAAAGTGAATGCCGAGCCAAATTGTGACCAGTGGCCTCTATGTCGACAGCAATATATACAACTTCCTCATGTTTATTGGCGTCAAGACATCTCTCCTTGGACATCTTGTCCTCCTTCGCCAAGTACGTTTGGATCTTCGTTTTTCAACGAGCCCACACATATTATATTACAAATCCTCCCGTCAAAACATAAAAGAGCCTGAACAAATTACGGATATTTTATTTTGCCTTTTTGTTCCCGTAAAATCTTTCGTATAATTCTGGACTAGCGTTTTTTGTAATCTCCTCAAGAGGGTCAATCTTTCTCTCTTTCTTGTATTGTTGACCCTGGATATCGCTTTGCTTAACTTTGTCGGAAAAACTTTTTATTAGTTTAGAGCATTCAACGGCAAGTTGGTTTAAATATTTAAATGTTTCAATATTTAAATAACCCACATCAAGGGCAATGTATAATTGGGCGCGCACCTCTCCTGCAGACCCTTTGGCTATGTAAAGGTAATTTAAAAACTCAGATTTAGTTCCTCGCTCAAAACCCTCAGCGATATTGCTCATTATAGAAACAGACGCGCGTTGAATCTGATCTTTGAACCCCAAATCATAACATCTGATCAAAGAAGCATAGATACCTTTTGTTAGTTCACGCGATTTTTGCCAAACCACCAAATCTTCAAACTTCTGGATTGTGGCCATCGAAACTATTTTTTCTTTACCTCGTCGACACCCTCCCTAACTCCTTCTGCCACGTCCTTTCCAAACTGGATAGTTTTCTTAAGTATTCCACCGGCCCTTTGTTCAGCTTTTTCCAAAACTGCCTTTGTTTTTTGTTTGGCCTTTTCCCTCTTTGATTTTGTACTGTCCCACTTTTGCTTCATCATCCCTGCGGCCTTTTTTGCCTTCTGTTCGAGAAGTTCCGCTTTCGCAGCCGTCACAACAACTGCGTTCTTTACCGTGCTTATAACTTTTTTATCTGTTTTATTCATGCCCCCATGCTAATGCTAAAAGAGTCGAAAATCAATACTTTAGAGTCGCTCAACAAATTCATCTATTTCGGAAAAGGAAGACAGAACAACCGCCTTGTCTTTGTATGGCTCAATCATTTCGGCGTAAGTTTTTTTGCCACGTTGGTCACCTAAACGATATTTTTTAGCGAAAGAGTGTTTAACGATACCAAATATATTAAACAAAGTGTCATCTTTACCATTCCACCACCTCTTAAACAAAACGATAGCCTGACAGAAAAGACTTTTGTGTCTCAAATAGATAATTGTATCTGCCATTTCCATCCCTGGCTTCAAAAGATATCTGGTTGTCCCCTCTACTATCCACTTGTCACCATTAAAAAACTTTAGAATCAAGTCGTACGCTTCTTGTCTATCTCTCTTCTTTGTGAATTTTACCTCGTAGAAATAATCGTCTGTTGAACAATGGGGTATTTTTAACTTTTCCGAAAGTCTAGAAGATAAAGTAGATTTACCACGCCCCGCGTCGCCAATTATAAGAATCTTTTTATGCAAATTGACCATAGATAAACTTTGCCAACTCGTCTACCGTATCGACTATCTTAACTAGATTATCACATCTTTCGCGGGCAAAATAACCTCTATCATGGGCTCCCCAGGTAACAGCTATTGTTGATACATTCACAATTTTGGCCTCCTTAACATCACCCAAAGTATCGGTTATAAAAAGGATGTCGTCACCATCTACAGAATATTTGTTTTTTATCATTTCAAACTTTTCAACTTTACTTTTGCTGGTTTCAACAGTACCTACAAAATCAAAAAGATTTAAAATCCCTGCCTTTTCAAGAAGAGGCACACAATTTGCCCGATAAGCAGAAGTGTTGAGAACAAGTGTGTATCCCCTAGAATAAAAGTCGGTCAGTAGTTTTTTCATGCCATCAAACATGGATACACTTAGCTTGTCTTTGGCATACTGTTCGTACCGCAAGTTCATCTCTTCTTCTGTCTCTTTTAGTTTTGAAATATTTAGTTTAGCGAGCCCGTCATGGACATTTCCGCAGAGAGCTTCCCTGTGCATTTTGACCGTGATGCCAGGATATAAAACAGCCAAAAACTTTTCTGCAAAAGGGACGGAGTCAAAGATTACACCGTCCATATCGAAAATTATTACTTTTGGTTTCATAACAGTGGATATAACCTGACCACAACGGTATTTGTCATATTCAAATCATTTACTTAAACTTCTGTGCCATCTATCTTTTAGATTTTCTATTTTAGCCAAAATCAACGGGTGGGTGATATTTTCTATATCGCCATACAAAAATTCTTTAAACAGAGGTATCTCCTGTGCCTCTTCGTATTCCAATGCCTTTTCGATCGCTTGATATTTGTCTATCTGCCTAGCCAAAGAGGCCACATCATCTTGGGAATTTACAAAACGCAGCCATAAGTTCATTATCTTTTCGCCCATTTCACCAAGCTCTTCGCAAATAGTCTTCATTGCCTGATTTTCCTTTTCATGTTTAACCACCCTCAACGCCTGTCTCTCAATTTTGTTTTGTCTAAACGTAACCTGATCACCGATAACAAATTCGGCCCAATCGTGTATTTCCAACATGTTAAGAAGGTCTCTCCGCACGTCGTTACTGAGCCCGTCAATTGACGCTGCTATGTGCATGCAGGAAGTTATATGTTCCCGAACCGTCTCGGGACTTTTTACGCCCCTGTTAACCCAACCAGTGCGAAGGATGCACCCAAGGCCCTCCCACAGTTTCGGCGCAAAATGAGCAAAAGAAAATTCGACTCGAGGTTGATTAACCATGTTTTTCAGCAAAACTACCAAAACCTTTTCTCAAATGGTACTCAACATCTACATTATCTAGAGGAATTCCACAAAGAATCGCCCGCAGCAAATGCCAACCAGCAGAATTCTCTGGGAGAGTCATCATTATTTTTAGGTATTTTTTATATTTAGGCTGTATAATCCAAATTTCATTATTTACGTTGAAAGCATTTAGGCCATAATTTTTGGCAATGATCTTAGCCAATTTCATGCCCGATAAAAGTTTATTGAGAGGCAAGCGAAACATTGCTGCGGGACAAGCTCCTAGATATATTTTTTGGGCTTGTCCATCCCAACTGCCGGCGTTAAACAAATATTCTTTCTCTGGATCACCCTTGGTGATACGCCCAAACAATTTCAAAAAAGGAACAATCAGGGCAACTTTGTTTTGTTTTTTCATAAGATAAATTATACATGCAATATATATGATTTTGTAACTTTGGCAAAATAAACACTATTTGATAAGGAGAAAATATAATGATAATATCCATCTGTAGGCGCATTTCTAAGTTTAATTGCGGGATCGTCTAATGGTAGGACACATGCCTCTGGAGCATGGTATCTTGGTTCGAATCCAGGTCCCGCAGCTAGCATATTTTTTGTCTCCCGAACAAAATTGTGGGCGGTTTTACGTACGGAGAAATATCCCAAAACAAAGATAGAAGATGATATGAAACACGTAGTTGAACACAAAACCGCCCCTAACGCGCAGAATCATATACGGAAAGACTAGTGTAGAAAAAATAGCCCCAAGCGTCATGACCGTCGCATACTCTGTCGGGGCTCCATTTAAAAGAAAGAGAAACACGTGGGCCCCACCAAAAAGAACAACATAACCGAACATCGCACTCTTTAGTGACAAAAAACGAAAATAAAGAGACAAGATCAAAGCAGTAATAAGAACCTGCTGGACAAGGATTTCTGCTGCCTTAGGTAAAAAATACCAGGGTGTTGCAAAAAGCATGTCTGTATATGGAACTAGCAACGGGCCCTTTGGTATGGGCAGAAGTGAAAAAATATACAGAAGTACCCAAACTATTGCCGATAAACCGAAACTTAATACACCATAAAACAAAAAATGTCTGTCAGCTTCGAGCCACTTGGTAAATAGATCCCAGAAAGAAAAAACACACGCCGCAGCCCACAGCAAGAAATAACCGGCCAAAATCATTGGCTCAACGTTGTAACTAATTCTGTATCCGGCTGCAGGAAAAGCTACGTAGTAACCAATATTCGTCAAAAGCCAAAAAGTAGATACCTTGGCAAGAACCCTGAAAAGCGGAACGCCGATATTGTCGTCAAAATTTTGATTCTGCATAATAATCTTTTATGCCCCACCCTGCCACTCACGGATAAAATCAAACTGATGGAGAAAGTTGAGCACATTTAGGGCAAGGCCGTCGTGTATAAAATATCCGGTAAAAACTTCAAGTACTATAGCTAAGACAACTGTCAATTTAGCGGGCAAGCGCCAAGCAAGGAAAAACCCAAAAATCATCGCAAGAGTGTCAACGATAGAGTTCAAAATACTATCACCAAAGTATCCCTGCGCCAGAGCCTGTTCACGATAATGATTTATGACCCAGGGCGTATTTTCGATAACTTCCCATCCGGCTTCAAGGCCAACCGCAAGCAAAAACCGTTGCGCAAAAGATAGGCGAGGAAACAGCAACCATGCTATGAAATAAAAAAAGAATCCATGGATGACATGCGAAAACGTATACCAATCGGTTACATGTTGTGAATTTCCGATAGACAAAACTTCTCCTTCCCAAAATTTTACATAATCACACGCACAAATAGCAGGCTGGCCTTCCAGCCAAAGAAGCCCTCCTTGTAAAACAATCAGGGCAACCGCCAACAATAAATACTTTCTCACGGAGGTACCACTAAAACTGGAAAACATGTAATTGCATTAAAAATTCTTCAGCAAAAATTAATGTCTTAAGTATTTTCTAACCGCAAGATAACTAGAAATTGCCCCGAGTAAAATCCCAGAAACAATAAGGACGACAGAAAGATTTAACAAGTGATTAATGTAATAACCAAAAAGATCCAAACCGCCAAAAAAGTTTCTCGTCGCAGACCCAACCCATAATGTAGCGGGATACAAAATTATCATGGCCATCACGGCTGATATGAAGCCACTAAACACACCGCTGACGATAAACGGGCTCCTTATATACCAGTTACTAGCACCAACAAGTTTCATAACAGATATCTCATCTTTGGCTGTATAAATGGCAAGACGTATCGTGTTAAAGGTGACTAAGGCGGCAATAATGGCAAACAGCACAGAAACTGCCAATCCTAATTTTTTTGCCGACTCGATGAACACAGAAAGTCTATCTATGATAGTTTTATTCTGCAAATAATTTACCTTGTCTATTATCGACGAGCCATCGGCAGAAAGAACGGAAGAGTCGTTCTCTAAAAACTTTGCGATCCCCTC
>JBAZWX010000036.1:7908-8724 GCA_041660145.1 Minisyncoccota bacterium
TATTGGGACGGGTCTTTAGCTTTGACGCTAAGCACGGCACCAAGCGGGTTGCTTTTAAGTTCATCTAAAGATTCGATAATAAGGGAGTTATTTTTATGCTTTTCTTTGAAGGCGGTTATGGCGTCTTCGCGACTTGTATACTCAACCATCTTGACCTCTGGCAATTTAACTAGAGAATCTTTAACTGCCATAATGTCTGACTCCCCTGCATCTGTTTTGAAATAAATGTTTATGTCGACACGATCCTTTACGAGGTCTATGGATGAGTTAAGAAGGACATTTCCCAAGAATAAAGATCCGATTATAAGCATGGCGACAGTTGTAACCAAAACGCAGGCAAGAGAAACAACTAGGTTCCTCCAAAAACCTACTACCCCCGCCCTGATTACCCTTTTAAAAGAAGCCGTCTTCATAATTTTCTATATGGAGTAACGACCCTTTCGATCGTCTCTTATAATGTTACCGCGATCTATGGTTATAACTCTTTTTTTAAGATCGTCGACAACATTTTTGTTGTGAGTCGTCATTAAAATAGTAGTGCCCTGATCATTTATCTTTTTTAAGATGTTCACCACGTCCATGGTATTTATAGGGTCAAGATTACCGGTTGGCTCATCAGCAATTACCAATTCAGGCTGATTTATAACCGCCCTGGCTATGGCAACACGCTGTCTTTCTCCACCAGAAAGCTCGTCTGGGAAATTCCACATTTTGTCTTCGAGACCAACAACACGCAAAATCGCCGGAACCTCCCTGCTAATTTCATCCTCACTTCGTCCAGCCGCTTCCATGGCAAACGATACATTCTCATAGGCA
>JBAZWX010000037.1:0-8558 GCA_041660145.1 Minisyncoccota bacterium
ACACTTACAAATACCATGAGATATCCATTTGTTCTTGAAGAAAGGGTCATAACAGAACCAACGGCCCCAACCAAAGCGCCAAAAACAGTGTAACCAATTACACGTCCCATGTTGAAATAAATATGGGGTTTGAATTTTTGAATTCCTGTAATATTTGGGTGCAATTCGTTATATTTCCCCGCAAGAGCCAAAAGTAGTCCCCCTACTACCGCGATACAAGATGACACAGCTGCAAAAAGCCCAATTAAGAAGACCAAACCATAACTCATGTGTCCGGATATCGAAAAACTCGGCAAAAAGTTAAATTGCTTAAAAATGTAATATAAGGCAACGATTACAAGAAAAATCCACCCCATCTGTACATAGTCGACAATAGTATTTTTATTAACCACTTCGAGAGAGCTGGTTTCGCGACTATTCCACGAGGTAATTTGATAACCGTCCTCTTTAACCAAATTATTTAATTGATAAATATTGGGCTCACACGAACAGATCAAGACAGCTTCACCATTCGCGTGATTAACATGTACTTTTTCAATTCCGATGACTTTCCTTAACTTTCGCTCTATAAGAACTTCGCAGCTCGCACAGTGCATGCCATGAACTTTAATTTTTACTTTTCGTGATTGTGAGTTGTTCATAGAAATTAAAATTATTAATCCGGTCTCGACCAAGGACTATATATATTTTCCAATAAACCGACTTAACAACAATGACCTTCGTGCTTGTGGCTACTTTTATTTTTAAGTTTTTCCGTGACACTATTGTTTTCTATATCTTCACCATCTCCTCCGTGACAACCAGACATAAAAAACAAATGAGCAACAACAAAAACGACAACAAGAAAGACGGGCAAAGATCTTATTAAAAACGCAGTACTTCCATCAACCAACGAGGAAACAGACAAAAAGGCGTAAATGATCACTGCCCATGCAATTAAATATTTCTTCCCAAAATAGCACATATTATTAATTTTATTCCAAGCTAGAGTTATGCATCCAAACGTAATACCAGGCAAATAGCCATGCAGAGATAAAGATATACCCCGCACCAAGAATTACGCTTTCAAAATTGATCCATGAAAAACCTGGCATAAGTTCAAAAATTGTGTGATGCAACTCTAATCCCCGACCACTACGGATTGGAAACAGGCCTCCAAGTAGACAAACTAAATAGGCAACCTCTGCTCCCAGTACACATCTCCAGCCATATTTTTTTAATGACAATACTTTCATTTTTTTTATTTATTTTAATAATCTAAAACATAGTATCACTAAATTCCACAACCCACCTGTTGTTCCTGCTTGGTTGAGCTGCTGGAATCTATTCCACATCCGCTTCCCTCACCACGTTGTGATCGTAAACCGGATGTTTTAGAAACAATATTTTTATATCCCTGCGAGCTTGAGTAATCAAAACCAAGTATCTCTTGAGGATCCACGTCGGCCCAGTCGACGCCCTTTTTCCCCATGTACTCTGCTATCGCAAGATAATTATTGGGAAACCAGTAAGAGTTGACCACCAAGGCTGTTTTCCACATGTCCTGTTCGCTTACCCCTTGAAACGCCATCATTTCAAGAAGGCCAAGCATCGCCATGCCATGATTACAATCTGGAAAGTGAGTCGAATTTCCGCAACACGGCCTATAAATGCCTCGAGAAATTTTGTCCACAAGAGCCTGTTGTTCTACTGTAAGGTTAAAAAATTTATGCCCGCTAAAATGATCCATGGGGTCGCCATCAGAAACAGTCCAACCACCAGTTGAAGCAAAACTCTGCGCCCCACCAAACGACGGATCAGACATTTCGCCTGTTTCCAAAATGGGATTTTTGTTTGCAAGACCTACCGCCCAAAGTAAATTAAGAATGTAGCCGGAATTCTTATTTGTTATTTTTAATTTACCGTTATTCTTACCAGAAAGTAATTTTTGATATTCATCAGTAAAATTGTTTCGTTTCTCATAAATGTCTTTTAACTTACCTGCGTCTATTACTCCCTTATCAACCAACTGCGAGCCCATATCTCCCCATTCAACCGGCAGCGTCACACCCTTGGATGGCAAAACTTTTTCTTCTAGTTCTGATGCAGATACATTTTCTTGATTAAATAAAGTGTTCGCACTTTGCTGTCCGACCCTATTTGTCACTCCCGAAGTATATATCCAGGTACCAGCAAGAATAATCGACGATATTAAGATGACCGTAACGTCTGGAACTATCTTTTTTCTAGAAAATTCCTCTGGGACATCATTCTGCAATTTATTTTCCATAATTTTTTCGTTTTATTTTTAAATGAAAAACACTAATATACCCAACGCGAGCATGGCAAATCCGGCCCAGAATCTCAGCTTAGTCATATTTGTTTTCTTCCACTCCTGTATTTTTTCTAGAACAACATTATTGGCCGCAATCCAAAGCACAAACACAAGTGGAACAATTAAGATGGTATTGTACAAGAAAAGATATCCAAAACCAGAAAAATATGTAACCTGGTCTCGTAAAAGTCCTATTACCATTAAATACGGTCCACCCATACACGGAAACTGGCAAATACCAACCAATAAGCCAAGTCCAAAAACAGCGGGCAAGGAAGCTTTTGCCATTAAACGGCCTATGGCCGTATGGGAAATGGTAGGAATTTTTAGTTTAATCGGAAACCCCGGGAAAAGTTCATTCAAGATATTTATCATCCCAAAAGCAATAAGCAGAGTAGCTCCAAGCTTTCCCATAAAGTGTGGTGTATTGAACAGATGCAAGACCCGAAGTATGCCTAAGCCGATCAGCAAATATGCTGAGAATATGCCAGCAATATACGCGCCACCCATCTGTATAATTTTCTTTCTAGACACCTGAACGCTGAACAAAAAAGCGACGGTGAGAAGAAGAATAGAGAAAGAGCAAGGATGCACACTATCCAAAACGGCAGCCACCAAAACAAGCGGCAAAAGCCAAGTGCCCTTGTCGCTTAGGGCCCAGACAAGAGACGCGGTTCCAGAATTTTGTCGTAGCACAACGATACCGACAATAACGGCAACTGTAATAACCAATATTGTTGTTATTTTTTTCATAACTTATTATGGGGTAACTGTCGCCTTTATCTCTAATTGGAATTCCCCTCCATATTCATCTGTAATAGTGGCAAATCTATCAATCCTTCCAACCCCTGCTGGACCATGCGCGTTTGGGTCATATACAATTCGGATAACACGACCTTCTCCTGGTTTTATCACTTCATTAGCCGGCGGGACATAACCCATTCCCGGCATACCAAATGGACCTTTAACTGTTTTGTCTGGTTTAACAATAAAGGCCGTAGTGCACATACATGACGTCACCAGAGAAGGAATATTTATATCTTTGTTTGTAACATTTTTAATAACAAAATCTTTTGTCACGTCGCCATTCGCCATAGAGATGGTGCCGAAGTCGTAACTTTTTTCGTCAGCAAAAAGGACACTGGTTTTTCCGGTAATTGCCCCAGCCGTTTTTTGAATGTTACTACCCCACCACATAAGCCCCAAGAGGCTAACCGTAATGAGAACAACCGCTAAAATTCCCTTGTTCATATCAACCTTAAAATTAACGAGTAAACAAAAGACCCTGCGGTTAATGCTACCAAAAGCAGTCTAGGGGGTTAGCAAATCCGCAGAGCCTAAATTGTAACTAACTCGTATATTTTAGGGTTAAGAATACCCTGAGAAAAAGCCTCGTTCAGAGGGTCGTACAAATTCGTTCGAAAGTACTGTCTTTTAAAAATACTGCGACGAGAAGTGTAGTCCTCAAAAATTTCAGAATCAAAATACCAACGAGCCGCAATCGCGACCACCAGAATTACAATCAATAAGATCACGCTCAACAAACCACCCTCTTCTGGTAAACTTATTAAAAGGCTTTGCCAGAGAGCGATGTGTTCGGAAAAATTCATGGTACACAGTTCGACTTGGCCATTAAGTAAACACCCACCCATTGTATGGTCCGGCCTCATTTGCGCCATATGATGAAACAAACCAAAAGAAACAAGCCACAAGAAAGAAATCGTAGTCAAAATAACGACTATTTTTCCAAATCCTCTTTTGTTGAATAGCCATAGAAGCATAGCTAAAGATACCTTAACACAATTCCAATCAAAAGAAAAGAGTGACTGTGTGGAGTTGCCTTAAGGCCTGTACAAGGATTTCTTTAACCGAACCTCCTCCATATCTGACAATACAATTGTGCAGTGACAACAAAACTATGAGATTTGGTCTGAGACCTCATAGACAATTTAAGTTTAAGGCACAATTAATTAGATACCCAGCAAAGCCAAAATCACAAGCAAAACCAAAACCAGGAGGAAAAACAGCGTCGATGATAAAAGTTTAACTGCCTCCCCTTTTCTGTTATCTAGAAACAAATAAACTGGCCCTCCAAAAACCAAGAGCCCTGTTACTGCAGCTGAAAAGACAAACAAAAGAAGCATCATCATTGGAATCAGCATATTTGGCGTTGGGACTGAGCCAAACATATCCTTGGTATTAGAGAAAAACAAAGAAATCAAAGCTACATATACAAAAACGCCCGCAGCACTTAATAACCCTTTCACAAAATAATTCAAACTAGGCATATAAAAGTGGTAACTAACACGATTAAAAAAAGTTACGGGATAAGAAAAAAGACATTTTTAGCTGATTAAAATTTTCGTCTCGTTTTAACGATGTAGTTATACAACGGCAATAAAATTATAAGAAAAGCTGCTAACGCGGCCAAAAACCCATATTGATACGAGGTTTTATCTACCACAAAACCAATTCCGAAAGCAAAAACAGCGGTAGCCATCTCTTTTATTTGAGACCATATAGACAACAACGTGGCTTTAAATTTACTTGCTTTAATTATGTCGAGCAAAAAACTATCATCAACCTTATCTAATCCCCATTGAAACGCGTTGATAACAATAAAGACCGCAGCCACAGCCCACCACGTAGATAATACCCCCAAAGCAAAAAACAGAACGGAGAACAAAATAAGCTGAAATTTATACAAAATGGTTATCTCTTTCATTGCACGTTTTATTTTTCCGCTATAGGCCAACATTAATGCGGCGAAAGCCCTGCCAACACCAAAAAGCACCCCAAACCAAACTACTGGTATTTGGAGAAAAGTTTGATAGGGAGCACGAAATCCGCCTACGGCTATTAACACGCCAAGAATAATTCCAGAAAAAAGTGCGTATCGGAAAAAACCCAAACGATGCCCCTCACGTGCCACTTGCAAAAAATTTGTTACGCCGACCTCTTCAATATGTTCTTGAGATACATGAGGGCTGACAAGAGAAATCGCGGCGCACAAACCAACCACGTCAGAAATAAGGGAAATAAGGAAAGGTGCTTTAAAACTTATACTAACCAAAAACGGCACTGAGGCCATCAAAATTATTGGCACAGCGAAACCGATCGAACTTATCTTGCCCATGACAGTAGAATATTCTTCCTCGCGCTTAAGACCGCGAAGTGTCTCGTGCATAAAAGCACTCCCGGTTCCACTTTTGAAGGCGCTGCCCATGCTCATAAATACTGACCCTAAAATTAGAAATGGAATATTTTCTGCCAGTAAAAAAGAAAGGGTAGAAAATAATATTAACGTTCTTGAAATAACAAGAGCAGTTTTGTGTCCAATCTTATCGGCGACATAACCGCTAGGGATTTCAAAAATAAAAGCGGCAAGACTCCCTGAAAGCAAAATAGTTCCTATCCACCAAGGGGTAACCCCGGGAATTGTTAGGTAATACGCCCCCAAAATAGCAGCAAAAACTCGCTTGCTAGAAATTTGCAAAAGCGCGTACTTCCAAATATTTCCTTTTAAGTTTGATGGCACAGTTTGTTAGATAAAGTCACGTTTGTGGACCTAGGGAGAATCGAACTCCCGCCTCAGCAATGCGAATGCTGCGTAATACCACTTTACTATAGGCCCCCCCTTGAAAACTCTGTGGGCCATCTTATGCGCTAACCGCGCGTCGTGCTAAAATAACTTAAACATTATACTAACTAAAAATACAACAAAATGTCTTTGCTATCAAGCTTGGTCCAGAACTTTACTTCAGTATCCCACTACGATGATGTCATAGATAAACCACTGTCTTTCTCTATAAAAGTTTTTTTGGCTTACTCTTTAATTTTTGCGACGCTAGCTACGATCATAATCTCTAATCGTCTCGTTCCGGCCACATATGACTTCGTTGATAAAATCAGCAAAGAACTTGCCGCCTATTACCCAGCAGAACTTGAAATAACAATTAGAGATGGAGAGGTTTCAACAAATGTAAAAGAACCATATTTTATTTTAACGCCACAAATGGCTGGAGCGCCGTGGGCAACTACAACAGCTAATACTTCTAGCCCTTTACTGGCCACTACAACTATGGGGCAATTTAGATATCTACTCGTCGTAGACACCAACATCACCGATGGTCAGACGCCTTATAAGGATGCCATGCTAACACTTTCAAAAAACTCTCTTTTGGTAAAATCGGCACCGGAAGACACTGCAAAAGTCATAAAACTACCCGCAGATACCGTTATAAATAAAACAGAAATAGATAAATTTGCGAATAAATCTTCAGACTGGATTGGTTTGAGGGTTTTTGTCCCCCTTCTGATAGGTTTAGTCTTCCTGGGACTCGCAATATTAATGCCAATATTGAATCTTCTTTATGTGGCAGGTCCTGCGCTTGTAATTTTTTTATTAGCCATCTACTTCAAAATAGATCTTCTGCCCAAACAGGTTTATCAGATAGCCCTTCATGCCTCTATTGTAGTATCAACAGTATATTGGATAATAAACTACTTTATGTTCGACATCAGCTTCCTGCCAATGCTAAACGCCCTCTGCATTACGCTTTTTGGTTTAGTAATCGTGCAGCACCTAAAAATCGCCCAGAACAAGTAAAATTTTTTAATCCGTTTGCTAGAACGCAACTAAGTCCTTCCAGATTTTGTACAGTTCGCCCGTTGCCTTTATGTCCCGCACATTATATTTGGCTATTTCGAGATATTTGTTATTTTTGAAAAATTCTGCAACATCTTCACCTTTTATGCCACCATCTTTGGGACTTTCTATACCAAAGGCTCTTGTGTAAAGGTGTAGGCTCCCCTTTCCTCTAGAGGCACCGTAATAACTTAACTGATCGTATAGGTCTATATGTTTGGCTTCGTAATCCTGGCTTGTTAGGTACCTATTAGACATTAGGTTCTTAGAAGGTCGGATCTTGTGTACGGCCGAACGTATGTTTAAGAAAGGGACGTCAAATCCCCGGCCATTAAAAGTTACAAAATTGCTATATAACTTTGACACATTCCAAAAGGCAGAGAGCATTTCGGCCTCATCCATTTGTTTAAATTTGGCGCCGTTTTCTTCAAATTCTCCATATTGTTCTCCGGGCGCTTGAAAATATACAGCTGACTTATTTTTTTCATAATCAAGCATAGCAATAGCTATAACTTGTCCAGTTAACGGAGAAAAACCCATGCCATCCTTAAGCTCGGCCAGTTTAACCTTATATTCTTCATCATCCGCGGATGTTTTTCTTATCCAACTTGTCAAAACTTCTTGCGTAGTTTCGTCCATTTGGTCAAAATCTTCGCCAACCGTTTCTATATCAAAAACTAAAGTTGAGTTTTTATTCATAATTTAGTGATTCCATTTTAACACACCAAGATTTTATTTGTCTCAAATTTGTGATATTTTTATGAGGCGAGTTATTAACGGGCTGTAGTATACCGGTAGTACGCGTCCATGGGGTGGATGTAGACCGGGTTCGATTCCCGGCAGCCCGAAAGGTAAGAGCGAAGCGAACGGCCTTTGGGCTGAACAAGCAAATTTATTTGCTTGTGACGAAAAGCACCCGCGGCGGTAGCCGAGATTCCCTGCCTGCGGCAGGCAGGCCGGCAAGCCCGAAAGATCCGCCAGCCCGCCTGGCTGTCGGAGAGCGAAGCAAGTATTTTTAAAGGATTATTAAAGACCCCGTTTAAAAGTGTTAGAATTAACCTATGTATCTAGAACAAAAATTTAGTTTAGAAAATCTTAAAGGATTGTCAGAGAAACAAATTTCAGAGCACCTGAAACTTTATGCTGGTTATGTTAAAAATGCAAACGAGCTTTTAGATAAGATCGGCAAAATGGCAGGTGATGACTCCTCTGACAAATATCTTCTAGCCGAACTTAGACGTCGCATGGGTTTTGAATTTAACGGAATGCGCTTGCATGAACTTTATTTCGAAGCTCTTGGCCAAAGTAACGAGCCTGTGGAAAATAACAAGATTGCCTCTGAAATATCGAAACAGTTTGGATCTTTTGAAAATTGGACAAAACAATTCAAACAAGCAGGACTCGCAAGAGGTATCGGTTGGGTTTTATTGGTTCAGGATCCAAAAAACGGAGATTTACAAAATATATGGATAACGGATCATGAGGTCGGCCACCTTGCCACAAACAAAATACTGTTGGCCCTGGACGTATGGGAACACGCATATTTACTCGACTATCTACCGTCGCAACGCAAGGAATATATAGAGGCTTTCTTCT
>JBAZWX010000038.1:0-2124 GCA_041660145.1 Minisyncoccota bacterium
TCATATTAAAATCCCGGAACAAGAATTACACAGATACTTGTCCCTGCCAAAAAGACAATGAAAGACGACAAGGCCATAAAAGGAGCAAACGGTATCTCTTTTGATGCGGTTACAAAACGGCCTGTCATATAAGAATAAATGCCGACAAGAGACACCATCGCCAGTCCGACCGCCGAGCCGATAAAGAAAGATAAAAATATCGCAGATATCGCCTGGCAACTCGGAAAAAGCCACCCTATTGCTAACCCGAGTTTTGCGTCGCCAAAACCCATCCACTTCCCCCCTGAAAAAAACCAGAGGCCACCAAAAAACAAACCAATAGTTAAACCGGTGATTATTCCATACACGTCAAAAACCCCACCCAACAAAACAGTCCACAACAAGCGGGCCATGCCAAAAGCGATAAGAGCATAAACAAGACCATCTGGTATTATTTTGTGGCGCAAATCGTAAACCGATACAACAATCATTATGGAAAAGATAATAAAATATAAAATTGTCGCCAACGACAACCCAACATTAGACACAATAGACGCAAAAACTGCAGCAGTTAAAAACTCGACAAGAGGATACTGCCAAGATATTTTACTTTCACAGTAACTACACTTCCCCCCCTGAAAAATAAAGCTAAAAAGAGGGACTAGGTTCCACCACTTCAGGGTATTACGACAAGAAAAACAGATCGACCTCCCTTCAAGAGGAGAAAAACCCGTATTGTAACGATAAATAACGACATTTAGAAAGCTGCCGACAATGAGGCCTAATACAAAAGTAAAAAAGTATATGAGTCCGTCCATTACCAAAATTATATCATGAATCACGCAGTGGTTCATGATACCCTGCACCCGACGTGGTGCGGGGTATTGTTCCTTTGTTTACCATACCCTCCATCCGCCCAAGGCGGATTCTCAATTTGGCGACTACCCCCTCGTAGGCCAAACTGGAAACAGAAAACCCCCATTTGAGGTGGGGGTTTTCTTAAAAATCACAATAGAATCGACTTACGGGGTAACGTCGTAACAAACATCCGTAGTAGCAGAAGAGGCTCCGCAAGAGGTTCCGTCAAAGTCACCGGTTTCGCTGCTCTTGGCTTGGTCCTTGTCAGTACTTAAAACAGAATTTGTTGACTGTTCCAGAGTCGTACCCAAGTGGTAAGAAAGGGCGCTACTCAAAGGAGCGTATGAGTAGGAAGCGCTGGATGTTGGGTCCTTTGGTTCTACAGGAACATAATTAGGAGCCAAATCAGCTATTGCAGCTGGATATGTTCCGTTTGTGTCCATGTATAAAGCCAAGGCTGTTTGAAGTTGGCTTATATCGGCAATTCTCTTGGCATCTCGAGCTTTGGCTCGTGAGCTGTTTAGAGAAACCAACACAACCGACGACAAAATACCAATAATGGCGATAACAACCAAGAGCTCGATCAATGTGAACCCTCTTTTGTTAATCTTTTTCATAATTTACCTTTTAGGTTAATTACTAACTAATAATTTGCTAATAAATATTATAGCACAAAATGAAAGGGCTACTGATTTTGGTAGATGTCGTAGCACACATCTTTCGACGCATCGCCTTCTGTACCTTCTGACGCGCAATCTATGCCGTTAAAGGGCTTATTACCCACTGTTCCAGACAAAATACTCGCATGAGTGGCACCTGTAGGAAAAGACGTACACAAAACATTTTTATCAGCGGTGGCCGTGGTTACCAAATCGTCATCAGAATCCAAAACGCCAGAGCCAGACCCGGCAGTCAATCCTTCTGTGGCCGCACCCAAATGATAAGCCAAACATTTATCACCAAAGGATGGGCTCTTCAGGGCAGAATACTGATACGATATTTTGGTCAAAGGGTCAGAAGGAACGTTCGGAATGTACGTCGGCGCCAAATACTTAAGAGTTGCAGTGTCAACCCCTTTAACAAATTCGTCAGCCGATGGGTATCTTTTGTTTGCATCAAAATAAAGCAGCATAGCCGTCCTTAATTCCTTAAGGTCAAGAGTTCGTCTGGCGTCCCTGGCCTTTTCTCGGGCCGAGTTCGTGGAAACCATAATAACTGAGGCCAAGATACCAATGATCGCGACTACTATAAGAATTTCTATAAGGGTAAAACCTTTTTTGATAGATT
>JBAZWX010000038.1:2134-8509 GCA_041660145.1 Minisyncoccota bacterium
CGCACACAGCATCACCTACTGCAGCATCGGCATCAGAAGACATAATATCTGCGTTAGCGGCTGGATTTTCAAGTTTTATACCCAAGTGATATGCCAAACATTCTGTAACACCACTAAAAGAACTTCTGTTATTTCTGATCTTTAGACCAGCGTAATTATAGTCCTCACCGCTTGAAGGATCTGTAGGAACCCTAGGAAGATAGGTCGGCGCAAGACAGTTTGTCGCGGCGCCAGAACAGAAAAATTGGCTCGAACTTGGATACTTCCCGTTTGAAGCAAAGTAGGCGTCAAGGGCTTTTACTATTTCTTTTCCATCCAAGATTCTTTTTGCGTCTCTGGCCTTACCTCTGGCGCTTGAAAGAGAAGCCAAAATAACTGAAGCCAAAATGCCAATGATCGCGACTACGACTAGCATTTCTATTAAAGTAAACCCCGCTAGAAAATCTCTTTTCCTCGGTTTATATCTAAACATATTTTTAAGTTTGTGAATCATAATTTTAATCAAAATAATGGATAGCAGTTAATTTTCTGACGGGGCAGGACCTCTAGAGCTTTGTTTCATAAAATACTTTGGGCGGCAAAACGCGCCCTGTTGTTATACTACTATTTTTAAAAGTGGCTAAAAACTACCGTGTGGATAATTAGATACTGGCCGTAATGTTGTAAATCGGACCCAAGACAGAAACCAAAAGAACGGCAACGGCCAAACCAAGCATTATGATCATGGCCGGTTCTATTAAACTTACTATAGTATCTACTGCATTATCGACCTCCCTTCTGTAAAATTTTGCCAAAGTTCCCAAAACAAAACCCAAGTTTCCAGTCTCCTCTCCGATTCTTATCATTTGGGTCATAATAGGCGGGACATCGTCATATCTACCAAGAGATTCTGAAAGAGAATTACCAGACTTTATCGCGTCAACAGAATTAAGAAGGATTTTTTGGTATATTTTGCTACCGACAACCTCTGCGGTTATTTCGACAGACCTTATCATTGACACTCCACTGGAAACTAGGGTGTTCATGTTGTCAGCAATTCTTGAAAGATAAAACCTTCTATACAGAGACCCTATGTATGGTATCTGCAGTTTGGCTTTGTCTACAAATTCACCACCTGATTCAGAATGAGCGTATCTCCACAAAAAGAACAAACCAACTATTATAAGAGCGACCAAGAAAAGCCCGTAATTAATCAGAAAACTGCTGACCCCCATGACAATTCTTGTATACAGAGGAATTGCCTGACCTGTTTCTGTAAGAATATCTGTGAGTCTTGGTATAACAAAAACCAGCATCAGAATCATTACCAAGAAAAAGGCCACAATAACAAAAGCCGGGTATATAAGGGCATTTTTGGCTTTTGAAACCAAGTCGTAAGACCTATCCAGATAGTCGGCCAAGTACGTAAAAGCCTCTGGTAACTTTCCTGACTCTTCTCCGGACTTGACCATGTTTACATAGAACGGAGAAAAAACGGAGGGATGTTTGCTAATGGCCGCAGAAATTGGCACACCGCTTTGGATATCGTCTGTCACCTCAACCAATTTTTCCCGCAGCATCTGGTTTTCTGTCTCTTGCGACAAAAGTCTAAACGTATCCATGACCGAAACTTTCGCCTCAAAAAGGGTCGAGAGTTGCCTAGACAGAATGACAAGATCTCGCATTGGCACCTTACCATAAAACCCGCCCAACCACTTTTTCCAAGCAGGACCAGAAGAAGATTCAGATATCGTGACAATAACAAGACCACGACTCTGCAAAGAGCTAATAGCAACGTCCTTATTGAAAGCGTCTATGACGCCCGTCGTTTCAGAACCCTCTTTACTTACTGCGCGATATTTAAAAAGCATGTGTTTTTATAGAAGTCTTTGCAAACCCTTGGCATCAAGCGAGTATCTGGCAGCGACATCCGATCCTATGTCGCCTTTTCTAACTAAGTCTGCCAAGGAATGGTTCAAGTCGACCATTCCTTGTTCTGCACCGGTTTCAATAACTACGTCTATTTCACTTGTCCTCCCCTCTCTTATAAGGTTTCCAACGGCATTATTGTTTATGAGAAGCTCGTATGCGATCACCATTCCACCAGAAATTTTTGGTATCAATCTTTGTGAAAAAATACCCAAAAGACTTTCCGACAATTGCGATCGGATCTGACTTTGAGCGGCCGCCGGGAAAGAGTCTATTATTCTGTTGATCGTCTGAGACGCGCTGTTTGTGTGTAAAGTAGAAAATATAAGATGGCCAGTCTCTGCCGCTGTTACCGCTGTCGAGATAGTTTGAGGGGAACGCATTTCACCTATCATGGCAACGTTTATGTCCTCACGGAACATGGCCTTCATTGCAGTAGCAAAACTTTTCGTATCAAAACGGACTTCGCGTTGGTCAATTATTGATTGGTCGCCCTTGAATAAGTATTCTACCGGATCTTCAATAGTGAGAATGTGCTCGGCCCTCTCGTGGTTTATAAAGTCGATCATGGCCGCCAAGGTGGTTGACTTACCCTGACCAACAGGCCCAACAACCAAAAAGAAGCCCTGCTTTTTTCTGGCAAAATCTTTCAAAGAGTCAGGCAAATTCAACTCTTCAAAAGTTCTTATCTTCGTTTGTATAACTCGAAGTGCACATCCAACAACGCCCTTTTGGTAAAAAGCGTTTCCTCTAAATCTTACCCCGTCATTGGAACTGTAAGAAAAATCTATGTCCTTCTCTTCCGTAAAAATTTTTTTGTTATCATCGTTCAGAAGTTCAAAAACAAGACCCTTTACATCATCGGGAGTTAAGACAGGTTTGTTTACGAGAGGAATAAGTGACCCAGTTACTCTTATTGTCGGATTCCTGCCGGCCGTCAAATGTAAATCTGAAGCGCCCTCTTTCAAGACAATTGAGACTAGATCTACTAACTCTTCTTTGTAGTTCATATATACATTATAACTTACCCACCTCGTCAAACGCTATCTCGCCAGAGAAGGCTTTTATAAGTGCGTCTTCTTTCAGCGTAATCATCCCCTTTCTCCTTGCCTCGGCCCATATTTCCGATTCTTGAGGTCTTTTTAAAATTACATTTTGTATCTCGTTGTCCACCTCTAAGGCCTCTGCAACCGCCGTTCTTCCCCTTGTTCCCGTGGAACACGTGGCCGATGGTTTTGCCGCATAAACAATTTCTGGTGTTCTTATCCCCTTTCTGGCTGCCTCTGGAAGACCCGCCAAAATCGACTCAACTTCGTTTTTTATAGCGCCCTCAACCGGAAGAGGAGACTTCGACTCTTGGCAAATGGTACCAACCAGTCTTTGGGCCAAAACTAAAACAAGGGTAGGAGCGATCAGGTATGGTTCTATACCCATGTCTACAAGTCTAGTTACTGCCGCAACTGCATTATTTGTGTGCAGGGTAGACAAGACAAGGTGACCAGTTAAAGCAGCTTGAATAGCTAATCTGGCCGTCTCCTCATCTCTGATTTCACCAACCATTATTACGTCCGGGTCTTGACGCAAAACAGAACGCAAACCGCTAGCAAATGTATATTTTATTTCCGGCCTAACTTGCGATTGGCTAACACCTTCAACGTTATATTCGATTGGATCCTCGAGGCTTATAACATTCATCTTCTGTCTATCCAGAGTATTAAGCATGGCATACAAAGTTGTGGTCTTTCCGGAACCTGTCGGACCAGTTATAAGAATCAGGCCGTAAGGCTTATTTATCGCAGTCTTTATCGCTTCAAGGTGGCTTTTATTAAAACCAAGTTTATCGAGCGTCATAGCCCCTTTCTCTGAGTCCAAAATACGAAGAACGACTTTTTCTCCATAGTACGTTGGGAAAGACGAAACACGAAAATCTATCTGGCGACCTTCCACCTTGGCAGAAAAACGTCCGTCCTGGGGAATTCTTTTTTCGTCGAGTTTCATGTTCGCCAAAACCTTTATTCTGGCAACAATGGCATCCAAGACATCTATAGGAAGATTCAAGCTGTTGTACAAAACCCCATCTACTCTGAATCTAACTTTGACCCTATCAGTTGTCGGCTCTATGTGAATATCTGAAGCGTTCCCTTCTGTTGCGTGCTGAATTATAACCGCGACTATTTTTGTTATAGGCGCCTCATCTGCTGCCGACTCGGTTTTTTTGGAAGAGATCTCTTTCATCAACTCCTCAGAAACTTCGCCGTCGCTTCCACCACCTTTTTTTGTTGCAGCCTCTTCTTCTTTTTCACGTTTCAAAACGCCAAGAGCCTTTTCAACTTCTCCTGTTATTCCCTTATAAGATTCCAAAACTGCTATAAAATCTTCCTCGGAAATTAAAAATATTCTGAAAGGCACACCGTGCTTTGATGCAATAAAGGCGATAGCGTCTCTTGCCTCTATTCTGTCTGGGTCAACTAAACCGACCTCCAAAACTCCGTCCTTAATAGCCAACGGAACAAATTTGTAGTAGGCAGCTGATTCTTCGGGAACGTACTTTAAAACTTCTGGCGATATTTGTGCCCCCTTTAAATCTCTAACTGGTATATCTATGTTTTTATTAAAAATCATAATGGCGTTTATCGTCACCCCAGGTCAAAGGAAAAGACAGCACTACTTTATATTCGACAACGCTGGCTGGCTAACCGATCCGCCAATTGGAGCAAACGGGTTCTCTCTTCCTGAAGGTTCGTCTGTAAGTTTTACCCCCGGGTCAACTAAACCTTTAAAAACTGGGTTGTTAAAAATCGATGTGTCTAAAGATAACCCTTTGATAGATTGGAGTAACCTCAAAAACTCAAGAGCCTTCCCGCTTTGCGGTGCCACAGACAAATCTTGTGTACTCAAACTTGTTGTCGAACCAAAAGAATCTTTATTCAAATAAACATAGGCCAGAATACCTCCTACAATCAGGAAAACTATTACCAAAACTACTATTATTGTTCTACTTGAATTCTCCATGTTACAAAGATTTTAGCCAGTACGTCTTTATCTCGATGTTATACTCATTTAGATCTTTATCGCCGGCAGAAAAACTTACCGACGAAACATCCACCAACCTTAAACTATCCTCAAGCGCCGCGATAAGCACTTTAAACAATCCGTAGGATGCGGAGACAGAAAAGTTAAGAGTTGCAACTCCATACTCTCTGTTATCGGGTCCTACTCCTGACTGGTTACCATTTATTCCTACAGATATGTTTCTTATAGTTAAACCGATCTTCGAGGCAATCTCATTGATGTCTATAATAAGTCGAACGTTGTCAGTATTATCTGGCAATAATTTATTGAGTCTGACTCTGTCGGCTTCTGTAACCTGATTGTAAACTTGCCTTTTGGCCTCTACGACTGCAGACAACTCTTTTCCTGTGCCAAGAGCCTGGTTTATCTCGTTCTGCTTACTTCTTATTTGGCTTATCTCGGAAAAAATCGGTTGGACATACCAAATAACAAGACCGACAGAAACTATAATGAGAAAAATTGGTAGGACTAGTTTTTTCATTGTGCCTCTTGCTGATTGATAATATCTTCCTTCCATTGCACGTATGAAGTGCTATCACCCTTTAAATTGGCAGACATATTAAAAACAACATTGTTATTGGAACCAACATCTAGACCGGAAAAAACAATATCTGTTACCTTTTTTGTGTCAGCAAAAGATTTCGACTGTTGTGCCACGGCATTAAAGCTTTTGGCCTCACCATCCATTTTTATGTCAGCTCCACCGGACCCATTAACTTTGTAATTCAAATTTCTGAAACGAACTGCTTTCAGAGTGTTGTTGGCCAATATATCCAAAAATGGCCGCATTGTGACATGGCTCTCAATTAATTGATTCGCAATTTGGAGTTTTTTATCAAAAGCGACCAGGTCTTCAAACAAGACTTTTTCTGACTCCAGGCTTGCCTCCAACAAACCAAGCTCTTGGGTCATTTTTTCCAAACTAGCGGCCGCGCTTTTCTTGTATAGATAGGCGCCACCAAAAATAACCAGAGTGGCAACAAAAATAACCGTTGCCACCAACAGTAAGACGCCTGAAAAACTCCCCTCGCCAACTTCAGAGCTCTTGGGGGCTAGAGTTTTCCTGGGTATAAAAGATGTTTGAATATTATTATCCATTACTCCCCAACTTATATTCTAACAGATAAAACGAACCAGACTTCGTCAACTGTTTATAACTTAAGCCATTCTTTTCGAGACTACATGTCACGCAAAGCCAAACCAGCGGCCACAGCGAAGCTTGGTCCAACCTCTTTCAGAATAGGGCCCCAGAAAGCCGGAGATTCTGTCTTGGCAAACGGGTCGCCATAAACTACCTCTATACCAAAACGGGTCGCTGCTGCTTCTTTCAAACCCTTTAGAGAAGCCCCACCACCTATTAGTATGACCTTCCCTATTGACCTCTTATACTTCTTT
>JBAZWX010000039.1:0-8490 GCA_041660145.1 Minisyncoccota bacterium
GTTTCGTTAAAAGAACCAACAACAAGGCTTTCAAATGTATATTTGGGGTTTAAATTATCGTCTTTGTTTATGTAGAGACTGTCTAACCCTAGATTTGGGTTAATATTCATGTCCGTTCTCATCATAGGGCGTGATTCATATGTTTTTCGCGGCTCTCCTGTTTTGTGAATCACATATTCTACTCCCCTGACACTACTTAATGTCTCGCGCAGAGCTTTTAGAATGAATTTGTGATATTTGTTTAGCAACCAATCTCTTACAAAAGCGCTCGGAACAGATATTACAACGATATTGCTATCTATTTTGTATATAGAGGTATTCTTAAACCAGGTTACGAAGTTCGCCTTGGAGACATTTAGCTCAATCTCTCTCAATGCGTCGCTCCAAAGTTTTCTCTGGTCGATCATCACTGAAGATTATACGCTTACAAAAAAATTTTGTTAACAAAATCGTATAGCAGATGACAACAAAAAAAGTTTGTCCAAAGTAATCCACAATTAACCAGGCTTACAAAGGGTGAATTTTTTATCATTTTTTATATACCGCTTAGAATATACGTAAAAAATTATCTAACTGACAAAAAATTTGTTGATAAGAAGTGGATTACTTGTGGACATCAATATTTTTTTATCCGTTTTGGTAAAAAGTGTCGTGAAAACAGGCGGTTGCGTTGACTAAAGTGATAATTTCTATTAAGCTTAAAGGTATGTCAATCACATATCAACCAAAGAAGAGAAAGAGAAAAACCACGCACGGTTTCTTGGCTAGAAAAAAAACAGCTGGAGGAAGGAAAACTCTGAAAAGAAGGCTTCAAAAAGGTAGAAAGAAGCTTTCTGTGTAGTTTTTATAATAACTATGTCTATTAAAGCGCCAAGGAGGGTTGGAAGGCGTCTTTTTTCTGTGGTGCTAGATAAGGGAATATCCGCAAACTCTAACTTATTTTCCGTTAGATATCTTAATAGTTCTGTTTTTCATGGGGAACTCCCCCAGTATCAAGGTTTATCTTCTTTCTCTTTTGTTGTTTCCAAGAAGGTGTCAAAGAAGGCTGTCGTCAGAAACAAGTTAAAACGAAGAGGAAGGTATGCGATAAACAAGTTAATTGGTAGAATAAAGGAAGGGTTTGTATTATTGTTTTTTTTCAGACCTCAAGCGGTTGATGTCCCATATAGTGTTTTAGATTCTAATATTAATGAAATTTTGGCTAAAATCGGTGCTATAAAATGAAGTTTATTTTTAATAAAATAATATTTGAGCCACTTTACAATGGTTTAATACTTGTAAGCTCCATAATTCCTGGCGGCGACCTAGGAATATCCGTTGTTGTCCTAACGATTTTTGTAAAGGTTTTGCTACTTCCCATTTCAAGAAAGGCTATCGTGACCCAGATAAAGATGAAGGAGCTTGAACCGAAACTAAGAGAGATAAAAGAAAAGTATAAAGACAGTCAAGAACAGGCTGTTAAAACGATGGCTTTGTACAAGGATTCTGGGGTGAACCCGTTTGCGGGAATATTTTTGGTGTTTATCCAAATCCCTATTCTTCTCGCTTTGTATTGGGTGTTTCAGGGAGGAATCGATCTTGCGTCGCCAGTTATTTACAGTTTTAACGTAAAACCAGAGGCAATAAGCCAAACAGCTTTTTACATTTTTGACTTAAGCACTCCAAGTTACATTTTGGCCGCATTAGTGGCCATAACCCAGTTTTTGCAGGCCAGTGTTTCTCTCCCGAAAATGGAAAAGCCTAAAAAAGGCGGAGAAATGTCCTTTCAGGACGAGTTTGCTAGAAGCATGGGAATGCAGACGAAGTATTTTTTGCCTCTTTTTATCGCCTTTATATCGTTTAAACTAAACCCGGCCTTGTCTATTTACTGGATAACAAATAACCTCGTATCGGTTATTGACGAATTAATTGTAAAAAAGAAGTTAAGGTCTAACGTCTAGTATCCAAAGAGAGGAATCGTTTTTGTTTACTAGGGCCAGGAAACTCTCGTTGTTATCTAAAGATAAGTTGGTGGCGTCCACGCCGCTTTTTTTGCTGTAAAGTGATATTGCCTCCCCTGTTTTGGTGTTTATTTTCCAAAAGTCATCAGAAAAACTAATTGTACCGTTATACCAGTCATCCGGATAGTTGGCGTTTGGAATGCCGGTTGGTGCCGCACAATATATTATTTCTGGGCTTATTTTACTCCAGACACATTTGTCTGGAATTGTCTGGGCCTGGAAAATTGAAGACTCCCCAGTTTTTATGTTCAGGAGTCGACTGATAAAACCATTTTTTGTACTTTCTGAATATATCAATGTCTGTGTGTTTGGATTCACGGAGGTGACCAACCCCTTTTTGCCGGACAGTAATAGATTTTGTGAACTATCTTTTGTGTCGATAAGGTATAGGTATCCATCGACAAAATATGATGGTTTTGTAGTGAAAGCCAAAAACTGAGAAGAAGGCCAATCTATACTCCACTCTTTTAGTGGGGAGCTAAAAACCTGTTTGTTGTTTTTAAGTCCCTTAGGTTCGAATGATGAGGTTATTCCTATAGAGCCTGAACTGTCTGCGATTGTGTATAGAACGCTATTTTTGTTCGGGGAATCGATTAGCTCTTTAAAGTTTGTGTTTGATGGATAAAGAGAGAGTTCTTTAACTTGGTTTTCCGTACTTGTTGCCAGGGGGGCAGACATCTCTGCGTATAGAGTTTTTATTGAAAAGTCGTCGTCTATTTTTCTTATAACCAGCTTGTCCCCGGTATTATTAAACGTGGCGTCAAAGACTCCGGTTATTGTAGTGTTTGAAACAGAATATGGGATTGTGTCATTTACCGATATCTCTTTAATGCGCCCTGTTCCCCTCTCTAAATATCTTACGTGTGTTTCCAGCGCCTTGCTGTTGGGGACCTTTTTTTCAGCGAATGTGTATCCGGCTACGACGTCTTTAACAAGAGATCTTAGTTTTGGTAATTCTTGCCCGTTATTGTCGGTGTTGGAGTAGGTTGAAGTGTTTCCTGCCACACCTGAACTGTTATTTGGTGTCGTTTTACTGTTGGTTGTCGTTTCGGCAAAAATAGGGAAAATAGTTTTTTGGTTTTCTGCGGTTTGGGTTGTAGAAGTAGCCGGGGTCCCTCTGTAAAAGAAAAAGTACACACCCAAAGCCGATGCTGCTATCACTACAAAAATTATTATTTTCCTTGTCGTCATAATTAGAAGTTAACCAAGGCCGGGTTTATTGTTTCTAATATCAAGTATCCGACGATAGCCAGGGCTAGGCCGTAAAAGGCAGCCCACATTCTTTTCTTTGCATCAGACTTTGCTGTTTCACTGACTCCTGCTGACGCGTACTGTACCCCTGATATTACAAGCATGAGCATAGCCAGAAGTGCAGCCACGGCGACCGTGTAGTCAAAGACTCTGGCCACATACTCTTTGAATGTCACCGACGCCCCTTTGCTTAATGTTCCTATCCCCTCAAGGAGCTTGTACTCTTTGTCGGCTGCATGAACGTGTTCGGTAAAAAGTATTGTTGCCAACATCAAGTATGTCGAGATTCTGTATAATATTTTTTTTGTGTATAACATTTTAGAAATTTACTCCTCCAAAAATAATTTTAAATCTTTTGAGTACGCTTCCTACTCCCGACGCAATTTCTGATTCCCCGGAGTTTCCTCTCTCCTGTCTGAACGTCATGGTCCTGTTTCTGTTGCCGTTGCCGTTAAAAATTTGTTTTCCATTCATTTGCCATACGAAGTTTGTTTGAGGAAGCAGAGACAAGGAAATATAGAATGGTTCGACACGAAGAGTTGTCTCTTCCGTGGACAAATTCATGGTATCTCCGATGGCGTTTTCATATCGTGTTTTTTCCAGAGGTCTGTCTTCGTAAACTATCATTTTTGTCGGATATGGCAACATGGTTACGGTTTTTTCTACAGAGATGGTTTTGCTTTGATCATAAATTTTTACGGATATTTCATCCTCTGTATTTCCTATTGTGGTGTCAAAAATATATTTGCCCACACCGCGCAATGCAGTCTCCGAATTTTTTGTCCACTCGTAGCTAAGGGAGCTTTGCTTTATAGTTTTTCCATTTTCATCATGAAAGTCAGGAATTGCCACGAACCTTATCTTGCTACTGGCAGAAGGCAAGGCTTTCCCTTTGAAAAAAGGCGGCACGTAGGTTTGAGCTTCCCACACAATACTTGCATCAGCTGGGGTTATTTTTATTACTTTTTCTATTTGGTCGCCGCTTTGCGTCGAAATTACAGCGGATATTGTCATGGTTTTTCCTACTGGGCCTGTCGTTACAGATATCTGGTTTAAACCTATTCCCTCTGCCTGTTGTTTGCCGTCTACGCTCCAGGATACGATAGACTGTTCAATGTCGCGAAGATAACTTCTAACGCCAATAGCCACATCTGAAAAACTCGATGGGTTTTGTGGGTACAGATCTACATATATACTGTTGTCTGCGTCGGCCTCCCTGGCTGCGCTTACAGAAAAAGGGAGAATGCTCGCGGCAAGTAGGATCATACATAATATTTTTTTGTGTCGCAGAAATATCATAATTACATAAGACTGCTGAGGTTCTCTTTTACTGCCATCCAACCTATAACAGCTACCCACGTGGGCATGGCCCCTAGCGGTGTGGCTTCTATCCCCCCTCCCAAAATAAGCTGCCAAACAAACTTTACTGCTGGTAAATCTTTTAACCAAAAAATAACGGCGAATGTTCCCCCTCCCAGTATCGTTGATATAAAGCCTAGGCCGAAGGGGCTGAGAAAAACGCTTACGGTGTCAAAAAAGGCGGCTATGCCGAAAAGTAACACCCAGAATATTCCACTTATTTGTTTTTCTTCTTCCATTTTATTGAACTATGCCGCGTGAACCTTTAAGATCCTCTTTTGCTTTTTTTATCGCCAAAATCTGTGACGGGTTTGATGTTATTATTTGGTCCTCCGTATATGACGCAATCGTTTTTATGGCGACGTGTTTCAGGCCGGCAAAGAAGATTCCCTCCCCGATGTCTGATTCCAAAAGCAAATATTTTTCTACGTCTGTGAGGTTGAACGTTTTTTGAACTAAGTCTATTGATGCTGGCGACTGTTTAAGCAAAAGTTGGATAGACGAGTTTGTAATAATTGGAACTCCATATGGAGAAGACAAGAAGTCGCCAACGTCTTGAGTAATGGTGGCTAGACCAAGAAAATATTTTCTTCCTCTTTTTGCTAGACTGAAGATAAACGAAGCCGTGTCAGGAGATTTCATCATCCACCAAGCCTCATCTATGACAAGAAGTCTCTTACGAAGTTCACGTCTGACCGCGTTCCAGATGTAGTTCATGACTATGTGCATGGCCACAGGCTTCAATTCGTCTTCCATATCACGCACAGAAAACACAACAAATTTTTTATTTATATCTACGTTGGTTGGTTTGTTCAAAAAGCCAGCCCATGTGCCACGGGTATATTTCAGAAGTCGCTGTGCCAGAGAGGCTCCTCCTTCCATGCCGGCCAGAACAAGTTCCAGGTCAGAAAGAAGAGGTGCAGTTGCATTTGAAAAGTCTCGGTCTGGGGTGATATCTTTCAGCGCGTATGTTTCAGTTATAGCGTTATCTATGATGGCGTCTTCTTCCGGAGTTAAACCTCCCAACATTATTCTGAATAAACCGACCAAGGTTATGATGTTTGATCTTAAAACGTCTGCAGGAGATTCATCTTCCCTTACAGGAGGGAGGTCAAAAGGATTTATGTGGTGCTGAGATGTAAGAGAGATGTTAAAATATCTTCCACCAACAGCTTCAGACATATATTCATATTCTCTTTCCGGGTCGATGACTATAACCTCTGTATCAAACATTAGACTTCTCAACACCTCTAGTTTTGTGGCGTAAGATTTACCTGCACCGGCTTTTGCAAAAATGACGGAGTTATAGTTTTCCATCGAGAATCTGTCGAAAAGAACCAAACTTGAATTGTGGCGGTTTATCCCATACAAAATACCCTTATCTGATGTGAGGTCAAACGAAATGAAAGGGAAAATACTCGAGAGAGGAGAAGAATTGAGCTTAGTGTTTACTTGTAGTTGGTCCGATGCTATCGGCAGGACGCTTTTTATTGCCTCTTCTTGTTGGAATAGAGCCGGCTTGATATAAACAAGCTTTGACTCGAGCATCGTTTTTAACTCGTTTTCTACTTTGCTTAGATCGTCGTCGTTGTCGGCATATATCGTTAGATAAAGTCCAACATCAAATATTTTTTCTCTGGCCTGCTGAAGTTCGTCTCTTAACTTTTCGATATCTTGGTAGGCCGTGTCCAAAATTGGGTCTCTAACCATCCCCTTTTCCTCGTTCATGTGTATCTGACTTTGCACCTCTGTAATTTTTTTCTGGAGAGTTCTTAAAATCGAGGTCGTGTCGATAGGATGAATAATTACTGAAATATCAAAAATTTTATCCAGGTTTATTATTGGAGAAAACCACCCCTCTGTTAGATAACGAGGATAGGATATGACAAAAAATGTTCTGGCTATTTTTTCTCCGAGGCTTAGTCGATCGGGGTCGATTTTCATTGCCGATGGCGCAATGATGTCTCGTAACTCCAAAATGCCCGTTTCCCTTATTTGCCATGGAACAACAGGTGTTATGGGCGCTTCTTTTTTCTCTGGCTGATTAAATATGGACATAAAATTTATCCTAGTTTCACCTTTCCGAGCTCTCCTGGGTTAAACATCTTGTAAAAAAGCTCGATCAATTCTTCTGTGCCAAGTGGTATTGATCTAACTCCAAGTCTCGCTAACCCTTGGGTTACCACGCTTACCCTTTGGTCTAACTGTGCCTTTCCCTCACTGAAGTTTTTTGCGTCTATCTGTTGTTTTTCTTTATCACTTCCTCCCATTCCAAACAGACCGAATATTTTTGACGAGATTCCTCCTGCCGATTGAAATACTGGAGGGTCGTAAGGTATTACCACAAAAAAGCTTTTAGACATTATGTTTACGCTGTCTGTGAATGTCTTTATAAATCCTATGTATTCTCTTGTCTGTATTTTTATTAGTTCGTTTGGTTGGTCTTTCAGTCTGTCTTCTAGGGAATTAAGATACGGTCTTATGTCGAGTTTGCGCGACTGAATAAGAATTTGGACGGTAAAATCTAGAGAGTTGAGAAAATTTTGGTACTGAGCAGTGATGGCCTCTCGTTCGTCAGCAGATTTTAGGGCGAAGTTTAGCGATGATGTTATTAAAATCTTAACCATTGAACCGTCGCGTTTTATAACAACGCCATCGCGCACCTCACTGATTGGTACAAATTCTTGTGTTGATTTGTTTACAGGCATGTTATTTTTTCTCTTGATTGTCCACTCTTATGTCCAAACTCCAAGCCAGATCGTTTAACTTGTTTGAAGTAAGTTTAGCATCAATTTCCTTTTGTGCGGGTTCTGGCGCCACCTTTGTTTGTTCCACTCTTTTCGACGGATGCTGCCAAACATACAGTTTCTTTGCCGAGTAGAACCGAAGTGCCGATTCCAAAACATCTATGAATGGTCTGTCGTTTACTCTGTAAAACGCCAAAGCAAAACCCAAGGCAACAATTGGCATGGCCAGGAGACCTCCCAAAAAAGTGTAAGGTACAAAGTGATAAATAGCGTACCCACCCCCCGCTCCTCCTATAAGATAGACAAACTGTTTGAACGTGAACGGTCCAAAGATTTTGTCTTCTACCTCTATAAATTGTGGAACTTGGAACTGCATTGTTTTTTTAAACTGTAGACTCTCTGTAAGGATCTATTTTTATTTTCTTCTCTTCCATAGATACTGGTTCTGTCACCCTTTTTTCCATTATGCTTTTGGCCTGCGCTCCCTTTGAGAGTTCAGAGTTAGCTACTGTAGTTGCCCCTGAAAAACCGATCTGCTTTTCTTGCTGTGGTTGGTATGTTTGTGCCGGCGCGGTTTTTTGAAAGGACGTCGGGACAGATATACTTTCTGGTTTCTCTATCCCCTGAAGTGTCGTTGCCCTCATCTTTTCTATATCTGATGCAGAATTCGGTATGCCAGATATCTGTTCCTGGGCCGCACTTTTTTGTCCTCCGAAATCTTGAGCTTGTATTTTTTTTAGTGAATCGCGTACCTTTACGAAAAGTTTTTCGTTTATATCATTTGCGATCTCGTTTGCCACCAGACGATCAACTTTTAAACGTCGGGAAATGTTTCCAACGAACTGTGTTGGAGGAGTGAATCCCATAAGGACCAGGCCTGCTTCATCTGCCATTTCCCCTATTTGATCTACGTGGAGCTGATGGCCCTGCCCGACAGTAAGCATAATGTTAGCTGTATCAACTGAAAGGATCGCATCCTTTAGATCTTCGGGAAGTTTGTCGAATCTGTTATTTACTTGTTCGCTTGTTGGTTCCATATTTTTATCTCCACAAATGTCTCGTTGTTGCGAATGAACCTACCCCGTTTACCATTTCTTTAGCGTCTGTATCAGTGCTGTGAGTTCTGACGGTTG
>JBAZWX010000040.1:0-7893 GCA_041660145.1 Minisyncoccota bacterium
AAATTCTACTTGGAAGCTGAGCTTCCAAGTAAGCTTCCAAGTAAGCTTCCAAGTAAGCTTCCAAGTAAGCTTCCAAGTAAGCTTCCAAGTAAGCTTCCAAGTAAGCTTCCAAGTAAGCTTCCAAGTAAGCTTCCAAGTAAGCTTCCAAGTAAGCTTCCAAGTAAAAATGGAAAACTAACCCCCAAGTGGGAGAAATATCATTCTTTCATCACAATGACAAAATCGGCAACATTTGAGCCGGTAGCGCCGGTTTCAATGAGACTATCGCCTATTTTTTTGAAAAAGGTCGTTGAATCATTGTTTTTTAGATAGTCGTCTGGAACAAGGCCGAGATTTTCCGCCTCTCCCACAATTTTTATATCAACAATTGCACCGGCGTAGTCACCATTATCCCTGCCGTCTGAAGACGAAGCGACCAAAACCTCGTCGTTTTTTATATCTTTCAATGCCGATAAGGCCAATTCTTGATTCCTTCCTCCTATACCACTCCCTTTTATTGAAACCGTTGTTTCCCCACCATAGAGAAAGACTGTTTGTGATGAAGCCCCATGAAGATCCAAGATAATTTTCTCTCCAATATCGCGTGCCTCACCGACCATTTTTGCGTTTTTTATTTCAGCCGAGAATCCAAGTTCACGTGCGCGAACAGCCATAGCCGCAAGGGCAATGTCATTTGAAACAACAAGAATATTTTCTACATTATCAAAATATTTTGACTCTTTAGGAGTCTCGATCAAATTGCATGTTTTGCCGTCATCAAAAGAGATATTATATTTTTTCAAAACGGCATAGGCATCTTCTACTGTCGTTGTGTCCAGGATGGTCGGGCCAGATGAAATAAAACCTGCATCATTTCCCGGAACATCAGAAAAAATAAGAGAAACAACTTTGGCAGGATACGCGTATTTTGCCAAAAAACCTCCTCGGGCCAGAGATAAGTGTTTTCGTATCGTATTAAGTTCTTGTATGGTCGCGCCTGCAGCAAAAAGACCTTTAACTATTTCCGCCTCTTTTTTGTGATCTATTTCCCCTTCCGGATAACAAAGAAGGGTTGATCCACCTCCGGATATAACCATTATGACGGTAGCCCCTTCTCCAAGATTTTTTAGATAATCGGTTATTTCTCTAGCTGCATTAATGTTTTTTTCTGATGGCATCGGGTGGGTTCCTTCAAGACATCTTATTTTTTCGAGTAAATTAGAAGGAGCACAGACATCAACAAGAATGCCGCCAACTAGACGATCTCCTAAAATTTTTTCCAGAGCAATAGCACTATCTGTCGCGCATTTCCCTACCCCAACAAAATAAAGGCCCTTTTGCCCCATCTCTATTTTTCTGTCTAAAACAAAAACATCATCGCCAGCGGTCCTAACCGATCTTTCTATAACATGTTTTGTATCTATGACCTCAAGACCAGCCTCTAAAATTTCTAAAGCCGCCTTTCGAGACGCACTGCTTGCCAACTTGTCGTAGTTTTTTATCTTCATCGAATAAAGTATACCAACAAGCGGGGAACACAGGAAGAAACTTGTTTGTTCCCGGTACCCGAGCGAAGCCGACATATGAGAACCGGAAAAAAACAAACCGCCATTTATGGCGGCAAGACTTTCAGTGACTAATTTCCAAACGCATTTCTGTTTTATTGTTTCTTGACTAACTCTGCTCTTAGGGGTTTCCCGTTCGTGCCGTCAAGGACATAGTGAAAAAAGAGTCTGGCCCAGTCATCTGGTGACCAACCTTTCTGGGTCCAATGAACCCAATGTCCCAATGCGCAAGGTTGGCCGTGATAACAGTCTTTATCTCCGGTATAAGCCCTTCCCTTAAGTTTTCTCAGGACATGAAAATATGGTTGCCACCCGGCCTCCCTATCTTGCTCAATAACGCCGTCAAAAAGGATCTCTCCCTTTTCGCCGAACACCTTCAAGCGGTCACCATCATCGAGCTTCTTGATACACTCGGGCCACCCTTTTCCGTCTTCAAAGAAATACCACCTAACCCCCTCACATCCAGTCTCGAAGAACTCACAGATTGTTCCTTTTAGGGCTTCCATGGTATCACTCTCTCCCTTCCTCTGGACGCGACCGTACAAAAAAAGATACGTTACATTTTTAATTGTAAAACGACAAAACACCCGCAATTATTATACACACGGCGCACTTCCCCAACAACTTTTTATTCATTACTTCAATAGCAACATCTTAGAGTGCACATGACCATCTGTGTTATTAAAATCCCAAAACGGCTTTAGTAAGATGCTCGACAGGTCCGCTTTTTATACTATCCACTATCATCTTTACCTGCTGCTTATATTCTTCCGGTGTGTATTGTTTATTAAGTATGCAGTACTGTTTTTTGTTTAGAAAAGCGCAGCCAAAGCAGTCCGTACAGTTGTCTAGGTCCAGTGAGAAATAGCACGAGATACAGCGTTCTAAATTTTGACTGAAGAAAGATTTGTAACAGTTGATCGACTCGACCAGCTCATAGCAAAGCTCATTGCGCGCACAATATGTTTGATCAAAACTGTTTTTATTATAGTGCGAATCATAAAGGTAGGCGCAGTCCTCGTTTCCGGCGGCGTCAAACAGATAATAGCTACCTGTGTTGTTGTAGTAATAGTTGCCAAAGGAACAGTTCTCATTACCATTCTCGCGACTAGTTCTTTCGGGAAAACGAGAGAAAAGCTCTCCAACCTGCTGAAGCACTTCTTCGGGTTTTTTATTTTCATATTCCTTAACTTTTCTACGATACTCACTTTCTTCAAGCTGCTGGTTAAAGAAACAGAAGTGTTTGTTTTTTAGGTAGACACACCCAAAACAGTTCTGGCAATTGGAACACTCCCTGCAGTACGAACAATCTACACAAACGTCGCAGTGGTTCATGTAGTCACACTTGTAACAACGAAAAATATCGATAGATTCGTGGCACAATTCTGAGTCTACGGCATATGAGCAATCCGCAGATGATTGCACTTTGAATGAGTCATATAGGTAAAAAGAATCCCGGCACTCCACAGCCTCAAAGCCAAAATACATGTTCAGGCAGCCAAAAATATAATCACCATAAGGAGAGTTCTCGTTTTTTTTGCTGTTATTGGGATACCGAGGCGCACTATCAATAAGTTCTCGATATTTTTTGTAGAAAGTGACAAAATCCATAGTTATACCAAATGGTCAGAGCTATCGAGCCACTTTAAGTAATGTTCCTTGCAGTAGACAGTGACGTCCTTTTTTCGTTCAAATGCAATAATGATCTCTTCCCCACATTCACTACAAGTTGTTTTTGTTAACTTTCTAGGGTCACGAGCTGCCATGCGCCGCGCTTGTCTACAATCTGGGCATTCCGAGGGCAACATCCAGCCGTTCCCTTCCAGAAACCGTTCCTCCTGATCGATAATAAGAAACTCTTTACTACACTGGGTACAATTTTTCCTTTGGCTCATTTGTTGACTAGTTACACTTACTTATTAAAGACTTATATGATTGGAGCCTCGAAGCTTTCTTCTGCCTTTTTTGAAACAGTGGCCTTCCCACCATATATCTTTTTTATCTCTGCCTCGACTTCGGCAATTGGCGTGCAATATCTCTCACGACTCATCTTCTTAATTTCAGCCGCCGCACCAGCTTTTTCAACATATTGATCCATGTCGGCGGTCCTCGCAGAAAAAGGAGGGGCAAAAGAACCATGTATCGACATCTTTAAGTATATTTCTCTGACGCCCAAACTCATAATATCATTCGCCGTAAACCACGGCATCATTTCTTCCGCCATGTATTTGGCATCGTCAGCACTCAATCTAAATGAGATAAGACTACTTACATTACCAAAGATGGTATCACGAGTCGTTTTTCCTAATTGACCAAGGTATTGATGCGAGAGACTTAAATTGAGCCCGTACTTACGCGACTCGGCAAGGATGTTATCAAACGACTGTGTGGCAAAGTTCTGAAACTCATCGACATAAAGATAGAAGTCCTGACGTTTTTCTTTTGGCAAGGCGGCTCTCGCCATTCCCTCTTGTTCGATTTTAGTTATGATAAGAGACCCCAAAAGAGACGCGTTCTCTGTGCCAAGTTTACCCTTAGAAAGTTCTATCAAAAGAACTTTCCCTTTGTTCATAATATCGTCAAAATTTATTTTGTTTCTAGATTGTCCGACAATGTTACGCACCATCTCGTTGGAAAGAAATTGACCTAATTTATTAACGAGAGGAGTAATCGCTTCGTTGTCATATTTTTCTGACCAGCCGGCAAACTCCGTTGACCAGAATTTTTTGACGATATGATCCTTAATATCTTCCACGACTTCCTGACGATAGGAGCGGTCAGTGAGCATACTCTGTAAGCCGATAATACTGGAGTTCTTGTGGTCCAAAAGTGCGAGCACTGTGAAGCGAAAAACGTGTTCTATCTTTGGCGTCCAATCGGCACCAAAAAATTTCTTAAAAATTTCGATCAATCCTTGCGCAACCTGTTGCCTAAATTCTCGTGCAACATTCTCCAGAGGATTGAACGAAATGGGATATTCAAGATCAGACGGGTCAAAATAGATAACGTCATCCATACGATCCTCGGGAACAGACTTAATAATATCTTGCACTAGATCACCGTGGGGATCGATGACACATACCCCTTTACCGGTATGAATATCTGCGTTGATAAGTTTTTCGAGAAGCTTACTCTTGCCGTAACCGCTCTTGCCAACAATGTACAAGTGTCGGCGACGATCTTCGCGAAGAATACCGAAACGTGTCTGTTCACCGCGAAAATTCGTTGTCGCAAAAATCGACACTTCGCCCGGTTCTGTATTTTCCAAACTCGGAAGCATAATAGGTGGTTCTGCTTTGCGGGCATACAACCAGTCGATTCCGGAAATTTTTGCCACTGGATCTGGATAGTGAAATAGTGCGGCTATCTCAATATTATTAAGCACACTAGTGTGTGCTGATTTTATTTGATGATCAAAGTAGGCATCCCAGGCAGCCCCAGCGTCCTCGAGAACTTCCACCTTAAAGTAGTTCTTTTCTGTCGAAAAAGGACTGAAGGCGTTTTCAACCAGAGAGGCAATCCGCCACACATTTTCTTCCTGTTCGGTGAGACAAAGTAACCGCATAGCCACCTTAAACCTCGGACGAAGAGCCTCCGCCTCAAGCTTCTCTGCCGTATCGTAACCACTAGACTTACCGATGTCCCCAAAAACATCATCGAGTGGCCTGAGAATAATCTGGTACAGTAGCGCCCCATTGTAAGCAACGCTAGAAAATATATTGAAAAGAGGATTGAGCGGATCGGTCTTCATTCCCGATACTGTTCGTAGAGAAAATGTTTGACTACCAACAAGGTGTGGTTCCATGGCGATCGTCATATTAGGGAATTGATCTGCACCTAAGTAATTAGGAACTACCGTAACTTCAGTTTCGGGAAGTTCTGCAAACACGAGTGAAACAATTGATTGGGATATGGCCTCCGGCGCAACGATGTAAAAATTAAAGGAACCGCGAACGACAGCTATCTCAAAGGAAATAACGTTTTCGGTGTTCGTGAGCAAAAAATAGGCGTTATAAAGTAAGGCCTCAAACTTTTTAACCCTTTCGGCGACACCGGAAGCGTTATCATTAAACGGGAATCTCAGACGTAAAATTGTTGGATCTTTCATATTAAAAACAAAAAAGAAGATATTCCTCTTGTAAGCATCGAACTAATTGTAACAAACCAAGAACTGCCGTCAACGTACATTTGTTTGTTTTTACCACACAGAACCGATTCTTACTTTAGGGGCGATTTCGAGCAATATAGGAAAACGATTAGAGCTTCGCGGCCCACGAAGAAATATTATAGATAATAAACTCTACTGTACTTCGCCTCCTACTTTCTCGCCTCAATTATAGTTTGAGCAACATTTTGTGGAACGATTGAGTATTCAGAAAATTCCATTGTGAAGCTGGCTCGGCCTTCGGTCATCGAGCGCAAGTTCGTAACGTATCCGAACATTTCTGATAGAGGAACTTTAGCCTTTATAACTTTGACGCCAAAACGGTCATCCATTCCTTCAATCTGAGCACGTTTTGAACTCAGGTTTCCGGTTACATCACCCATGAACTTTTCCGGAGTAACCACTTCAACTTTCATAATAGGCTCCAGTAAGACAGGGCTCGCTTTTCTAGCCGCGTCTTGCAAAGCTCCAGAAGCGGCCAGTTTGAAAGCAATTTCTGAGGAGTCAACATCGTGGTAGGAACCATAGAACAATTCAGTAGAAACGTTAACAAGCGGGAACCCAGCAAGAACTCCTCGTGCCATACCTTCCCTAATACCCTTTTCAACCGCCGGAATATATTCCTGAGGAATGACACCTCCTTTGATAGAGTTGATAAATTCGAATTCCTTCTCGCGAGTGGTATTTTTAGGTATCTTTGCGCCCTCTTCCAACGGCTCCATCGGCTTAACCCTGATTTGAACGTGACCATATTGACCGCGACCTCCAGACTGCTTGATATACTTGCCTTCGACTTCAGCCATTTTGGTAATAGTTTCTTTGTACGCAACCTGCGGTTTGCCGATATCGGCGCTAACACCAAATTCTCTTTTCATACGGTCAACAATAATATCAAGGTGAAGTTCACCCATTCCAGAAATTAAGGTCTCCCCTGTTTCTTCGTCTGACTTGATCTTAAATGTTGGATCTTCATCGGAAAGTTTTTTAAGAGCAATACCCATTTTTTCCTGATCAGCTTTTGTTTTTGGCTCTATGCGCAGCGACACAACAGGCTCAGGGAAAACAATTCTCTCCAAAATTATTGGTTTGGAATCGTCACAGAGAGTGTCCGATGTCTTGCTATCTTTCAAGCCGACAATGGCAGCAATTTCTCCAGCAAAAACTTTCTTGATTTCCTCTCGGCTGTTGGCGTGCATTCTCAAAATACGTCCAACACGCTCTTTTGTCCTCTTGGTCGAGTTGTAAACGTATGTTCCAGATTCAAGAGTACCAGAATAAACTCTGAAGTAAGCAAGCTGTCCGACGAAAGGATCAGATTGAAGCTTGAATACGAGAGCAGAAAAAGGAGCCGAGTCGGAAGCTGCTCTTGTCTCGTCAGCATCGGTGTCTGGGTTCTTCCCTTTTACCGGAGGAATATCTGTCGGGGCAGGAAGATAATCGACAACAGCATCAAGCGCGAGCTGAACACCTTTATTCTTTAAAGATGATCCACACATAACAGGAACGAGCTCGTTGGCAATAATCGCCTTTCTCATTGTTTTCTTTAGATCGGCAATAGATATCTCTTTGCCATCCAAATATTCGCTCATTAATTTATCATCGTGCTCTACAATCTTCTCAACCAACTCTGCACGATACTTTTTTGCAGCCTCCTTTAAATTTTCTGGTACCTCAATTTCTATAACCTCCTTACCCTTATCGCCCTCGAAGTGATAACCCTTCATGGTCAGCAAATCCACCATGCCTATATGGTTCTCCTCTTCCCCAATAGGAATTTGGTATCGAACAGCATTTTTTGTAAGTCTCTCTATAATTGTTTTGAAACAAAATTCAAAGTTAGCTCCCATTCGGTCCATTTTGTTTACAAAACATATACGTGGAACCCTATACTTGTCAGCCTGTCTCCAAACAGTTTCAGATTGGGGCTCAACTCCGGCCACTCCATCGAAAACAACCATTCCTCCATCTAGAACCTTAAGAGATCTTTCAACTTCAGCAGTAAAGTCTACGTGCCCGGGAGTATCTATTATGTTAAATCTGTAGGTAACTTTCTTTTCTTTGTCGTATGTCGGGCACCAAAAAGCTGTGGTAGCAGCAGAAGTAATGGTAATACCTCTTTCCCTTTCCTGTTCCATCCAGTCCATTACCGTATCTCCTTCGTGCACCTCACCTATCTTGTGAGAA
>JBAZWX010000041.1:0-7706 GCA_041660145.1 Minisyncoccota bacterium
CTGCGTTGAAGCGTGCCTTAAACGGTCAATTTCTTCGTTAATCTGAGCATCCTTCTCTATGTATGTGTCCGTAATGGGCATATATGCTTCCGGCTGATAATAGTCGTAATAAGAAACAAAATAATGAACAGCACTGTTAGGAAAAAACTGTTTATACTCCTGTGCCAACTGAGCTGCTAAAGTTTTATTGTGAGCAATAACAAGAGTTGGCTTGTTTATCTGAGCGATAACGTTTGCCATCGTGAACGTTTTACCAGAACCTGTCACACCCAAAAGGGTCTGGTGTTTCTCCCCAAATTTAAGGCCAGAAACCAAACTTTCTATGGCTTTTGGTTGATCTCCGGCTGGAACAAATTTTGACTCTAGTTTAAACATAAAACCTCAATGGCCATAACAAAATACAGGATTTGTATATTAAGCGCAACTAATTTCAGTATAACTATCTAAACCAAAATTTTTCGTGAAGGCTTTTGAAAAAATAGTTTTTCTCAAATTCAGCAAATTTTATGCTGTCATTTGTGGTTGTTATCAAAATTTTATCTCCGGCATGAAGTTCAAAAACGCGACCGCCGTCTGAAACTAAGGCAACATCCGGGAGATCGGCGCAGCCTTCCTCTGCATGATCCCTTTTTCTAAATGAGAGGACGTTTATTTCTATTTTATTTTCGCTTCCAACAACCATACTGGGAGTCGGTACGTTATGGTCTAAAATTTCAGTAACAATCATGCACTTTAGGCTAGGCATAACTATAGGCCCATGAGCAGAAAGATTAAAAGCAGTCGAGCCTGTCGCCGTTGAAACCAAAACACCTGTTCCACGAATTTTCTGGACAGCGAAACCTTCTATAAAGACGTCTAGATCGACCATTCCCAAAAAATTTTGTAGAGAGAAATCGTTTAACGACTCGGTCTCGTGTACAATCTGTTCATTTCTAAAAACTTTGGCGCCTATCATCGTCCGCTCTACTAAACCGTATTTACCAGAAAAAAAATTTTCAATCGCTCCAAGAAATTTTTTAGAATCACGAACCGATGCCAAAAAACCAGTTGTCCCCAAATTAAAACCTGCGATTACAGCCCCTAAATTACCATATTGCCTTGCGGCCTGAAGAATGGTTCCATCGCCGCCCAATGCTATGACCACATCCGGTTTTTTGTCATCGACTCGCCATTCTGAAAATTTTTCTCTAGAAAACTTTAATATCTTTTGCTGCCATTCTTTGGCTTTTAAGTTATCGTCGCGATAAAAAATGCTGAACGTTTTTACTTGGGTTTTGTCTATCATTAATAGATTTTAAGACAGAAAACAGACAAACACAAAGATATATTATTTTAAGAGACTTCGCAGCGCTCCGCCGGCCCGCCTGACCATCGGGCAGGCTGGCGGAGGCGCCGACCTGCCTGCGCAGGCAGGGACTTGAGCGACCCCGCTTTCACGGGGTACGCGTGCTCTTTAAATAATATATCTTTGTGTTTAAGGTATAAAAAGTCAAGATTTGACGAAGGGAATATCGTCCCAGTCGCGGACTTTCCTTATTTTTAAGTTCTTGGCCCACACAGTAGACAAAAGTGCGCTATCAACACCAGCTTCATCAAACATGCCTAATATGGCAATTGTATCTTTAGGAAAACACTTCCCCCCAAAACCGCGCACAGACGTTATGTCTAGGTGGCTTTTGCCTATACGTGGGTCAGCGATAACCATTCCTTTCACTGCCGTATAGTTGATACCCAATTTTTGGCACAAATCATTAAACTCGTTTGCGAAAATAACCTTTGTCGCCAAAAAGCAATTGGCCATGTATTTAACCATCTCGGCTGTTTTAGCATCAGACCTATAAATAGGTACCCCGGGAAAACGATCAGCATAAAATTCATCCAAACAATCCAGGGCCTTTTTGTCTTTTGATCCTATAACAATTCTGTCTGGGTTTAGAAAATCGGCGAAGGCATTGGCTTCTGTTAAAAATTCTGGGTTGAAAGCAAAAATGCTTTTCGGATATTTTTTGGCGTATTTTTCAGTCGAACCAGGAACTATTGTAGATTTTAAAACAATTATTTTGTCTGTCCCATTTGTATATTTAACCAACTCCGCTATATTTTCATCAATTATAGATAAATCTATCTTGCTGCCTTTATATGGAGTCGGAAGACAAATAAATATGAAGTCAGATTTTTCCGCAACTTCTTTAATAGATGATGACTTTTTGTATTTATCGTAGAAAATAATTGAGTCCCCTTTTTCTTTAAAACCATTGGCGGTTGCCTGGCCAACCACTCCATAACCGATAATACCAATTTTTGTTTTTTGCATAGTTAAAAGTTACTTGTACTCACTTTATAACTGCGGCAAAAACAATAGTGTCACGGTAACACTAACGCAACACGAGGTTGGTACTATGTAAAAATTTTATCTTTTCGCTCTTACGCGATCAATCTCTTTCAATTGCTGTTTTCTTAAACGAATATTTTTTGGGGTAACTTCCAAATACTCGTCTTCGGCCATTATTTCAAGACCGCGCTCGAGGTTAATCCTACGCGGAGGAGTTAAATATATGTTTTCATCTGAGCCTGAGGCCCTCATGTTTGTAAGCTGTTTTCCTTTTATGGGATTAACCGCCATTTCTTCGCCTTTTGAGGTATTGCCCAAAACCTGCCCTTCATAAACCTCCTCTCCTGGGCCAATATAAAGAACCCCGCGATCTTGTAAATTCCAAAGAGCAAAGCCCGCGGTTTTGCCTGTCATCATGGAAATCATAGAGCCGGTAACTCTTTTTGAAATTTCCCCGGCGTGTGGTTTAAAACCGATAAAACGGCTAGACAATATCCCCATACCTTTTGTGTCTATTATGAAATCACTGCGGTAACCAAAAATACCTCTAGTCGGACCCTCCAAAACCAAGCGGGCTCCTCCGTCGGTTTGAACCATGTCTTTCATGATAACCGAGCGCTTGCCTAATTTTTCTATTACTGCACCCTGAAACTCAGTGGGAATATCTATAACAAGCTCTTCAAACGGTTCTAACTTCTGTCCGTTTTCTTCCTTTATGATAACCTGCGGTTGCGAAACCTGAATTTCATATCCCTCACGACGCATATTCTCCAAAAGAACAGATATATGAAGCTCCCCTCGTCCATAAACTCTGAATTTATCTCCCGCAGAAAAATCTATTTTTAGACCAACATTTACCTCAAGTTCCTTCTCGAGACGCTCACGCAACTGACGACTTGTCACATATTTACCATCCTGACCAGCAAAAGGAGAATCGTTAATTAGAAAATTAAGAACGATTGTGGGCTCGTCAACCGAGATTGACGGCAACAATGTTGCATTTTCTTCCGAACAAACCGTATCGCCAATATAAACATCTGGTAAACCAGCTATGATGGCGATATCGCCAGCCCCCACAAAATCGGCGTCTTCTCTTGTTATCCCTTTAAAGGTGAAAATTTTAGTTATTTTAGACTTAGACAACTTGCCACTGTCGTTCTTTATAAAAACAACCTGCCCGAGAGAAAAACTTCCTTCATATACTCGGACGATCGCCATGCGGCCCAAAAAATTATCGTAAGCAAGATTAAAAGGCTGAGCTAAAGATACTCCGGAATCGGTTGTTTTGGCTGCCGGCACTTTTTCCAAAATCATATCCAAAAGTGGAGTTATGTCACTGGATTCATCGGAAAGATTTCTTTTTGCTATTCCTTGACGTCCGATCGCATAGACAACTGGAAAATCCAACTGTTGGTCATTTGCACCCAGTTCAACAAATAGATCAAACACACGGTCGTGGGTTTTGTTTGGATCTGCAGCCGGCTTATCTATTTTATTAATGACAACTATCGGCTTAAGACCAAGTTCCAATGATTTTTTCAAAACAAATCGAGTTTGAGGCATAGGCCCCTCCTGAGCATCCACAACCAAAATAACAGAATCGATTGAACGCAAAACACGTTCAACTTCTGATCCAAAATCGGCATGTCCTGGAGTGTCAACTATGTTTATTTTCGTCCCTTTATAAAAAGCTGATGTGTTTTTTGAGTAGATAGTAATACCTCGTTCTTGTTCCAAGGCGTTAGTGTCCATTGTCATACCCTCAGTAAACATTCCGGTTTGACGCATAATAGCATCGGTCAATGTAGTCTTGCCGTGATCAACGTGAGCTATTATAGCGATATTTCTGATTTCCATAAGATCGAATGATTGTACCACAAATATATTTTTAGGTCAAAACGAATGTACAACATTGGGATAAAAAGAAAAGCCCCGCGTCGACAAGCGGCGCGGGAAAGACACAAAAGAGCAAACTACTTACTGAGCATGGCTAACTTTAAATCCCAAATGTTCTGGGACAAAAGAAACAGCCTTCCGAAATTCAATACCGGCTGCACGAAGCGTGTCAGAAACCCAATTCGACGCAACTCCGGTATCTTCTTCTAGGCCAAATGAGTAAACAACCTTGGTGCGTTTGTCGGTCAACAGTTTAGCCAGTTGAGACAAGAACCGCTGCGGCTCTACGCCGGCAGAAGCAAGCAAGGGCACATCCTTCCATCTGGCGATAACATCGTTGCGCATATCACAAATTCTAAGGTGAGTTCCCAGAAACACAGAAGGAGCAATGATCATCGTTTTGCCAGCAGCCACCATAACATAACCAACACGTGTACAGCACACCTCGGCGGGTTCAAACCTGATATAGTAATCGAATTCTCCGAGTTGCTCCTCTTCCATGTATTTACTAACTATATTGTATATAGCCAATTTAATATCTCCATGGGCAAGCAAATCACAATGAGTAACCAATTTCATAATCACGGAAACCAAAGACCCATCGGAAAAATCCTTGAACTCAAGGACATCTTGTACGCCATAAACACCCGTTACGAGATCTATGATTTTATTCCTAAATTTGGGTCCAAGAGACTTTTGAAGAATCTTTTGAAGACCCTCATTGAAGATACACCAAGCGGTTTTCCACATGTAGCAAGATATCGCAACGCCAAGAGGATATTCAAGCCACGGCATACCAAAAAGATGCTCACACAAGATACCGATGGAGGCGATAGATTCGACACAACCATCGCTAAATGTTTCTTTTCCGTCAGCAACCATAACAGGATGCCTCATTGCCCGACCGATCTTTATCTGAAATGTCGACATCACAAACGAAGATAATGCGCTTATTGCCATCGTACCAAATACCAACCAGAAAAATTTAGGATCAACCACAAGATGTTCGTACTTTGGCAAGGTTGCAAAACCTTCTACCCAAGCTTTAACTCCCCAAAGGAGTTCGCAATTTAAAGATTCTACGACAACCTTAAAGCAGGTCTTGCAGGCTACGCAGAAAAGAGCGACACCAACAGTCAACTGGAACAAGCTTTCTGCCTTCTTACGACCGAACGGATATTCTTCATCACGTGGGCGCTTACTAAACCAGAGGGCAAGAAAAACCATGCAACACTCGAAAACGTCTGACATGTTATGGTAACTGTCACCCTCAACTACTGGAGAAAAAACGACGTTGTGGCCGATGTCAAATTTGAGGTAGACCTTTACCAGGTACTGGATCAATACCAAGGCGGTAAAGACGTAAGGCGGGTAAAACCCAAACCAGCGAGTTTCCTTGTTCACCATACAGGCTCTCCCTCCAGTCCAATCATAAGAACAGGGGCCGGGCACTGTCTGCGAATCAAGATATCTCCATAGCGACCAAAACCTGTACCTAGTCCACGTGTCATAACCACAAGGCAACAACGCTCGCGCAAAATTGCCTGGGACAATCCCTCAACAACATCCCTGCGGATTTCAATTATCTGACGATTCTTCACACCCAACTGGTCTGCCATCTTCTTTGCAAGAGCTAGGTTTTCACGAACTTCAACGCACGGATGATCTTCCGGATTTTCCGACTCTACATTCGGATCAAGCCACGTTGTGTGCCAATACAACACAGAGAGGTCAGGAATAGCAGCCTTCACCAAAGGAAGCCCATTCCGAAGAGCCCAACGGCAAGAACGCCCTTTACCAATAGGAAACATTACTTCACTGGAACCGCGAGAAACAACCGACTCTTCTTTCCAGGGAGCAAGTACAGTAGTTTTGCGGGAAGAAAAAATGGCACGGTTGTTTACCAAAATCGACTGCCCGACATCTGCTGAGTTAGTAACTTCAAGAGAATAATCTGGAATATTGAGTTCATCAACAATATGTTGTCGGATACGCTCACTCAGTGTCTTCAGCAAAACCTCTTCATCCATTTTGAGAGTGGTTTTCAACATGACAACAACCATTTTCACATACGGAGAAGAACTATCGAGTAGAACTGTAAGTTTGGTATTCAACCTTTGGGCAAGATCCAAGGCGTATCTTATTTTATTGAGACTTTCGTCTCCTCGATAAAACGCGGTAACCGTTGGCGTCCCTATGAACATCTTCGCTCCTCTCCTTCGTCTGCAACACCAAGTTTTATCTGTTTTTCAATGTCCGAACAATGGGTGGACACCCGAATACTGCCACAAATAACAAAAAGAGGCAAGAGGATGTTTGTTCCTGCAGTATCAAAAACTTATTGCGCTCTAAAACCCGGTTTATCTTAAATAAACTTGCGAAATTTAAGAAAAAATTTGAAATTAAAAAAATTATAGATCTAAATCCTTTCGTATAACAGCAAATTTGTGATCGATCGCAGCAATTTTCCCGGCGCGGTTTGGATCATTTTCTGGGATATTACGAACTACCTTGTCACGCCACTGTGAGATGGAATCGGCTACAGAAAGAGATCCGCCTGTTTTCGTGTCAAATCTTGGAACCGTGCCAAAACCAGGATACATTCTGTCCAACACACGAAAAAGTCCAGCCGGATTTACCTTTAAATACTTTAGCTCCTCGCCAACCGGCACCGCATTGTCTTCCATTGTCGGCTCTTGCCCCAATACGTTTACGCGAACCATTCCATCTGCTTTCAATCTTTTAGCGTCTTCATCCGCCATTCCAGCATCTAGTTTCTCTTTTGTATACTGTGGTAATGGTTTTTTCCTATTCACGAGTGATTCAAAATCCATATTATTTCTATTATTTTCTAACTAATACATATTAACATGACCAGTTTTATTTTGTCCTGAACAACCTTGCAGAATTTAAGAGAGGGAAAAAGTCTGAAATAAAATTATAAAATGCTGCAAGAGCCGCACCAAAAACACCAGTGAAAACCAAGGTAAAACCTAACAAGTTTGATGCCGCCCATATAACCATGTCCCACTTAATAACCGACATCGTTTCTTTACCAAGCAAGATCATCTCTGGTAAACGCAAAAGGTCGTCCGTTAAAATAACAATGTCGGCAGCTTCTACAGCGACAGCTGTACCACCACTTCCCATAGCCACACCAACGTCAGCACGAGCAAGTGCAGGAGCATCATTTATTCCATCGCCAACCATTAACACTCGCCCACCGCTACGTAGTTTCTCTATTTCCTCAAGTTTCTTGTCCGGAGTCATTAAGGAAACACAACCAGTTATACCAAGATTGGCGCAAACATCTTTTGCAGCAACATCGTTGTCTCCGGTCAACATAACAACTCTTTCCACACCGACAGATTTTAGTTTTTCCAAACTTTCCCTGGCCTCAGTTCTAGGCACGTCGGCCATGACAATAAATCCCAAAAAATTACCATCAACAATAACAGACATTGTTGTCCCGAAGTTT
>JBAZWX010000042.1:0-7429 GCA_041660145.1 Minisyncoccota bacterium
CTGGTTAGGTAACCTGCCTTAGCTGTGTTAAGGGCGGTGTCCGCAGTACCTTTTCTAGCTCCGTGAGTTGTAACGAAGTACTCGATTGGAGAAAGACCTTCCTTGTACGATGGGATAATTGGGAAAACCAGGGTGCGACCAGCCGTGTTAATAATCAAACCTTTCATTCCACACATTTGGCTAATGTGACTTAAGGTACCTCTGGCTCTTGAAGAGAACATTAAGAGCACGCTTCCTTTTGGATCTAGAGTAGCAGGGACGGCTTTTTCAATGTCTTCCCAGGCTGCTCTCCAGGTAGAAACGGCCATTCTGTATTTTTCTTCAGCAGAGATCAAACCTTCGTCAAAGTTTGCATCAATCTTTGCGATTTCCTCGGTTGCTTTTGCTACTATTGCAGCTTTTGAAGGCGGAACCGTTAGATCGGTCATTCCCCAGGTAACTCCGGCTTTAGTAACATACTTGTATCCGAAGTCTTTTATCTTGTCCAGAATTGATGGCACTCCATCTGTTCCATATTTTTCAATTAGGTCTTCAACCAAACCGGACATATCTTTAGCGCCCATCTCTTTATTGAGAAGTTTGTAGTCAGAAGGCAAAACGCTGTTGAATAAAATTCTTCCAACGGTTGTCTCTATCAGTTTACCTTCAAACTCTTTGTACTTTTCCGACGCGCCTCCCAAAAGTTTAATTTTTGTTCTAAAGCCTACTCGGCCGAAGTCATAGGCGGTAATAGCCTCGTTCGGACTTTCAAAGCAGGTGTCTTCACCCTTTTCCCCAGGAACAATACTTGTCATCCAGTAACATCCAAGAACAATATCCAACAACTTGGCCGAGACGCTTGGGTCGCCGCTACCTGGCTTAAGAATATTTTTGTTAGAAGCCATTATGGTCCTGGCTTCTTCTTGTGCCTCATCTGAAAGTGGCACATGAACTGCCATTTGGTCTCCATCGAAGTCGGCGTTGAAAGCCGTACATACCATTGGGTGAATTCTAATAGCGTTACCTTCAACCAATACTGGCCTGAAAGCTTGGATACCCAATCTGTGCAACGTTGGTGCACGGTTTAAGAGAACGTATTTGTTCTCAATTACGTCTTCGAGAATAGCCCAAACTTCTGGAACTCCTTCTTCTATTAGTTTACCAGCTCCTCTTATGTTGTAAGCCAACTCTTTCTGAAGTATTTTTGATATGACGAATGGTCTGAAAAGTTCAAGAGCCATATGTTTTGGCAAACCACATTGGTCGAATGATAACTCCGGACCGACAACGATAACACTTCGGCCAGAGTAGTCGACTCTTTTTCCCAATAGGTTTTGTCTGAATCTTCCTTGTTTTCCTTTCAAGACATCAGCCAAAGATTTCAACGCTCTTGCTTGAGCTTGGCTTCTGGCTGCACCAGCACCGGCATTTGCCTGGCCGTGTCGTATAGAGTTATCGATCAGGGCATCAACTGCTTCCTGAAGAATTCTCTTTTCGTTTCGCAAAATTACATCAGGGGCGTTTATTTCTAGAAGTTTCTTAAGACGATTGTTTCTGTTTATAACACGTCGGTACAAATCGTTTATATCTGATGTGGCATGTCGTCCTCCATCAAGAGCAACCATTGGTCTTAGCGCCGGAGGTATAATTGGTATAGATTTTAAGAACATCCACTCTGGTCGTATGTGAGATCTTGTAAGGTGTTTGACCAGGTTAAGTCTCTTTTGAACCTTTATCTTTTCTGCCGCGCCAGCTGTCTCGATCTTAGATTCAAGATCTGTCTTGAGAGTTTCCAAATCGATGTTTTTGAAAATGTTGTATATTGCTTCGGCACCAATATCTGCATCAAACATTGAACCGTATCTCATGGAATATCTGTTATAGGCAGATTCGTCCAAAACAATTCCTTCTACCAAAGAGTTTATCTCGTGCTTTAAGTCGGACAGAGAATTCTTTAGTTTTTCTTTCTCTTTTTCGTCTTCTAAGGTTTTTACCTTGGCCTTATATTCTTTTTCTATTTCCTTTAGAAGTTTAGTCTTGTCCTCCTCGTTTACTTTTGTGACTATATATCCAGCAAAGTAGACGACTTTTTCTAGATCAGCTGAAGAGATATTCAACATCATCGCAATTCTCGATGGTATTCCCTTTAAATACCAAACGTGCGCAACAGGAGAAGCCAACTCTATGTGACCCATCCTTTCACGTCGCACAATAGAGCGAGTAACTTCAACTCCACATCGTTCGCAAACCACGTTCTTGTAGCGGATTCTTCGATATTTACCACAGTAACACTCGAAGTCTTTTTCTGGACCAAATATTCTTTCGTCGAAAAGACCACCGCGCTCACTTCGTTGTGTTCTGTAGTTGATCGTCTCTGGTCTGGTGACTTCTCCAAAGGACCACTCCTTTATTTTTTCTGGAGAAGCTAGTCGCAAGACAATCGAGTCAAAATCGTTATTTTGGGTTTCGTTATTCATGGTATTTTTATTCCTCAAAATTATCTTGCTTCCTGAGCTCGACGTCTAGCCCAAGACCTTGTAATTCTTTAACGAGAACATTAAACGACGCCGGTATGTTTGGCTGCTTTATGGTCTCTCCCTTGACTATCGAGTCGAAGGCTGCAGATCGTCCGGCTATATCGTCTGATTTTATCGTAAGCATTTCGCGTAGAGTGTAGGCAGCCCCGTATCCTTCAAGCGCCCAGACTTCCATTTCTCCGAATCTTTGTCCTCCGCCTTGCGCTCTACCTCCGAGTGGCTGTTGAGTGATGAGCGAGTAAGGTCCAATAGATCTCATGTGGATTTTATCTTCGACCATGTGGTGAAGTTTGAGCATGTACATGTAGCCGATGGCTATGTCTTGGTCAAACTTTTCTCCAGTTCTTCCGTCGTACATTGGGACCTTGCCTGTCTCTGGGTATCCGGCTTTTTTCAATTCTTCTTTAATTTCTTCTTCCGTGACTCCCAAGAACGGAGCAGAAATGGCTTGATATCCAAGAGTGTTTGCTGCCAACCCAAGATGCATTTCAAGAATCTGGCCCAAGTTCATACGGCTTGGAACACCAAGTGGTGTCAAAATAATGTCTATTGGAGTTCCGTCGGCCATATAAGGCATGTCTTCGACTGGAAGAATCTTTGAGATAATACCTTTGTTTCCGTGTCGTCCGGCAAGTTTATCTCCAATCGAGATGTTTCTAACCTGGGCAATTTCTACGAAAATTTTCTTGATAATTCCTGACTCCAATTTATCTCCTTTGTCTCGAGAAAAAACTTTAACGCCGATCACACGCCCAGATTTGCCGTGCTCCATTCTTAGTGAGGTGTCTTTGACGTCTCTAGATTTTTCTCCGAAGATAGATCTCAAAAGTCGTTCCTCTGGCGTTAACTCGGTCTCCCCTTTTGGCGTAATTTTTCCTACCAAAATATCGTTTGGATAAATTTCAGCACCTACTTTAATTATTCCGTCCTCATCGAGATTTTTTAGTTTGGCTTCACCAACATTTGGAATATCGTGAGTGGTTATTTCTGGGCCAAGTTTTGTGTCACGTACATTAACTGAAAATTCCTCGATGTGAATTGAGGTGAACTTGCTGTCTTTAACGAGTCTCTCAGAAATAATAATAGCGTCTTCGTAGTTGGCGCCGCTCCATGTCATGAAACCAACCAATACGTTTTGTCCAAGAGCTATCTGGCCGTCATCGCTACTTGTTGTGTCAGCCAAAAGATCTCCTTTTTTAACTTTTTGCCCAAGATTTACAACTGGTCTATGACCAAAACATGTAAATCCATTTGTTCTAGCAAAAGCGACCAAGTTGTACTCGTCACTCTTCCCTTTTTCTGTTTTTACTACAACTTTTCTAGCGTCTACAGCAGTTACTTCTCCCGCGTTTTTTGCCAAAACAAGTCTTCCTGTGTTTTTGGCTGCCATTCCCTCGATACCAGTTCCAACCAACGGTGCTTCTGGAACAACGCAAGGGGTAGCTTGTCTCTGCATGTTTGATCCCATCAGAGCTCGGTTCGCGTCATCTCCTTCCAAGAAAGGAATCATTGAGGCTGCAATAGAGTAAGCCTGATTTGTCGCAACATCGGCTAGGGTTACTTCATCTTTAGAAATAATTACTGGTTCACCTAAGGCCCTGGCCTGGATTCTGTCGGCAAGGATGTTTCCGTCTTTGTCAGAGGGAATTCCTGCGTGAGTTATTTTGTGCTCACTTTCTTCCATGGCGTCGACATAAACGATATCTCCAGTTAGTTTGCCTTTATTAACCTTTATGTATGGCGTTTTGATAACTCCAAGTTCGTCGACTTGAGCATAAGAAGCCAGCGTCAAGATCAAACCTACGTTTGGTCCTTCTGGTGTTTGAATTGGGCAAAGTCTTCCATAGTGAGAAGAATGGACGTCTCTGACTTCCAATCCGGCTCTTTCTCGAGTTAGACCTCCTGGTCCGAAAGCAGAGAGTCTTCTTAAGTGTTCAAGCTCAGAAAGAATGTTTTCCTGGCCCATGAACTGAGAAAGTTGGTTTGTCGTAAAGAATTCCTTAATTCTTGCCTGCAAAGGTCTCGGACTTATGAAGGCTAGTGGAAGAGTTGTCTCTGGGTCGATAGTAGACATTCTGTCTTGAATGTTTCTTTTCATCTGAGACATACCGATTCTCATTTTTACCTGAGCCATTTCTCCGACCGGCCTTACTCTTCTTGAACCCAAGTGATCAATGTCATCTTCTTGGGAATCTGGGGTGTTGTTTAACTCTATTATTTTTTTGACAATAGAAAGAAGGTCTTCGTACGATATTGTTCTATTTTCTAGATCCTTCTCTCCTACTGGCTTGCTGAATCTCGAGTTTAGTCTGTAGCGTCCAACCAATGAGATATCATATTTGTCTTCTCCGAATACGTTGTCCAAAAATTCGCGAGCATTTTCGGCCGTAGCTATATCACTATCTCTGAGCTTTCTGTATATCTCTAGATATGACGCCGACAAATCTTTAGCTGGATCTTTTGCGAATGAGTTTTCTATATATTTTGGACTGTTTTTATAGGTTTCACCCATGTCGGAAAAATCAGCGAGAATTTCTTTGTCGGTCTTCTTGGAAAAAACTCTAAGCAAGGACGAAACCAAAAATTTTCTGCGACGATCAATCCTTACATAAATATTTCCATCTTGGTCGGAGTCTATTTCTATCCAGGCTCCACGAACCGGGATTATTTTGGCTCCGAAATATTTGTATCCTCTAAGTTCGTTGGCGGTAAAGAAAACACCAAAGCTTCTAGCTAGTTGAGGAACGATGACTCTCTCGACGCCGTTTATTACGAAGGTCCCGTGGTCTGTCATTACTGGGAAGTCTGCCAAAAATACTTCTTGCTCCTTCTCGCTTCCGTTTATTTTGTTCTTCAGTTTGACCGTAGCCTTCAGGGCTGCTTCGAGATTTAACTTGTTTGTTTTTGCGTAGTACTCATCGTACTTTGGTTCCTCTACTTTGAAGCCAGTAAATTCCAGGCTAAATTTTTTGCCCGTGTAGTCGTTTATAGGAGAAAATTCTTTAAAAATTTCTTTAAGACCATCTTTTAAAAACCAGTTAAAAGATCTTCTTTGGATCTCTACCAGGTCCGGTGGTTCAACCAACGGCCTCTTGTACTTAGAAAAAAACTTTTGTTTTATCCTCATACTATAAAAAGGTTATGCTGACACTGACACAACAAAAACGACCTTTTGTACTCGGTCGTCTCTAAACACAATCGTGTTAACCTATATACTTCACTCGGCGTTTTTGTTGGGCTAATAAAAAACACTCGCCTTCAGCCAAAACTCAATCGAAGTTAATGTAGGGATAGTATAGCTATATGACCTAAATATGTCAAGTGGATAAAACCATTGACACAAAACCTTCTTTGCTAATTTGACTAAAAATCAAATCCCCGCACGGCGTGCGGGGGCAATCCTGTATGAGGAAAACGATACTTAAAACTTTGGGCAAGAGCAGTGACTTCCTGCCAGTCTAACACCTCTGCCGTGGCAACACTGGCAAGAGTTATCTCTCCTGGGGAAAGAGAGGCCAAGCTTGACCCCTCTTCCGTTGCAACATGGGCAAACGATTTCTCGTCTGTTGGCGAGAGCCGCACTAGCCTTTTCAATTCGGGCACGAACATCTCTTCGGTGCAACTTTCTGCGTCCTTCCACGATCGTCCTACCTCCTCCTTATCCAAGGTCCGGTTCTCGCCCAGTCTGCTGTTAGGCGAGAAAGTTGTCAACCTCATTAAATAACTACCTTGTCTTTTTCCACTCTTCTATTTTTTTTTGATCACCAGACAACAATACTTTTGGAACTTTATATTTTTTCTTTTTGTACACAAAAATCTCTGGGCGTGTGTAAACCTCAGACGTAGATATACGACTTTCCTCTAAAGATTCACTTTTGCCAAGTACTCCAGATATTTGTCTTGAGACCGAATCCATTACAACAAGAGCTGGTAATTCTCCCCCCGTTAAAATGTATGGGCCGACAGAAATTTCTTCTGCTTTCAAAATTTTTGTGAGTCTTGCGTCTGTCCCCTCGTATCTGCCGCAGACCATTATTATGTCTTTATGCTTCTGTGCCCATTTTCTCGCCAAATCATTACTAAATTGTTTTCCCGAGGCAGAAAAAATGATTATTTTTGCGTTTTTCTTATTGGCCGAAGCTTTATTTACAGCGGAAAGAATAGGGGCAATCTGCATAACCATACCTGGCCCACCACCATAAGGTCTATCATCAACTTTTTTGTGTTTTTCTTTCGAGAAATCACGGGGGTTGATGGCCTTTATGTTTATCTTTTTGTTTTTAATTGCCCGCCCTAAAATAGACGCGCTTACATACGAATCAAGACTTTCCGGAAAAATTGTTATTACATGAAAATTCATTGGAAATTTGTTTGGATTTGGCCAAAGCCTCACTGGCAAGAGCTAAGTCCGAAAGGTCTGCTATCGGATGCCAAAACCTGGCTTTGACTATACCAACTTTATGCTTTTTAGCAAGAGTACCGATCATTGGAGCCAAATATTTTTCACCATTTTGAGCTACAATAACCTCTTCATCAAATATCTCTTTTCCAAGTTTATACACTCCTATGTTAGCTAGATCGCCGCAAAATATTTGTGGCTTCTCAAAAATACCCGTTAAAAAGCCGTGTTGGCCGATAGAACATATTCCGAATCGTTCAGGTGTAGCGGTTTGTTTAGCCAAAACAACATTTCTTAATTTTGACGAAGCGACCTCAGCTAAGTCTCTTTTATGATACAAATCATCTCCAGATACAATTAAAAATGGGTCATCGTTTAAATATTTTTTTGCGCACAAGAGGGCGTCGAAAGTTCCAAGTTGTTTTTGTTGCATTGCATAAGAAATTTCTATTCCGCCAAAATTGTTGCCAAAGTATTCCATTATTTGTTTCCCGAGCCAGCCGACAACGACAAC
>JBAZWX010000043.1:0-7198 GCA_041660145.1 Minisyncoccota bacterium
TGGAGGCTCAGAAAATATACCAAAAATTGTAGATAGTTTGTTATTTTGACTTCAAGAAGAAATTTTTAAAAAAAAGTTTGAAGATGTAATGTATCAATTAAAAACTTCCGAGGCAAAAAGTGACCATAAGGTAGTTGAGGAAAAAATTTTAATATGCCAAGAAATTAGCAAAAAACTAGAATCTCTAAGAAAACAAAAAAAATAAAATGCCAAAAAATAAAAAACAAGTTAGACAAACGAAATCTTCAACCAAGAAGGCTAAGCCAACAAAAAACAAGTCGGCAACCAAAAAAAGAGGCAGACCATTAGGCTCTAAGAAAAATCATAAAATTCCGCCTCCGCCAAAACAAAAAGTTGTTTCTAAGAAAGAAAAAAAGGCCGCTGCTTTGGCCTTGGCTAAGTCTGTAAAAAATAAAAAACCAGAAACAGCAGAACAGAAAGCCGACCGTCTTGTAGAACAAGGCAAAAAGAGGGGATTTATAACCTACAGCGAAATACTCAAGGAGTTTCCAAACGCAGAAGAAGACGTAGTTTTTTTGGATACTTTATATAGTAAGTTTAATGAACTAAATATTGAAATTCTGGATACTGGCGACCTTTTAAGTGACAATATCGACGACGTAATAGCTGATAAGGGGCCAGGAACAGGGGTAACATTCGACGCCTATGGTGATCCTTCTCTTGACTCTGTCCAAATGTATCTTCGCGAAATAGGAAAATACAAACTTATTTCTGCTCATGACGAAAAAGAGCTGGCAAAAAGAATCGCGACAGGGGACAACGAAGCAAAAAATCTTTTGGTAAAAGCGAATCTACGTCTTGTTGTGTCTATCGCTAAAAAATTTATAGGGCGCAGTGCGGACCTTACGCTACTCGACCTTATTCAAGAGGGGAACCTAGGTTTGTTTAAGGCAGTCGAAAAATTTGACTGGACAAAAGGCTTCAAGTTTTCAACTTACGCGACATGGTGGATTAGGCAAGCCATAACCAGAGCTTTAGCTGATCAGTCACGCACAATCAGAATTCCTGTCCACATGGTTGAAACAATCGCTAAATACAAACAAGTGGTCAGAAGATTATCTCAAGATTTAGGACGAGAACCTTTGGCAGATGAAATAGCTGTTGAGATGGGTCTCGATATTGAAAAAATTCATTCGATCGAAAAGATAGACCAAGGAACAGTTTCCTTAGAAACACCGGTTGGTAACGACGACGACAACTCGACACTGGGAGAATTTATTCCTGATGAAAAAATTATATCTCCTGATCAGGAGTCGTCTCGTCGCATCCTCTCAGATCAAATAAAAGAAATATTAAACGACCTTTCCCCTAAAGAAAGAAAAATTCTTGAGATGAGACACGGCTTGGCTGATGGCATAATGCACACACTTGAAGAGGTGGGGCAGGAATTTGCTGTCACTCGAGAAAGGATTAGACAGATCGAAGCCAAGGCCCACGAAAAAATTAGGTACCACGACAAGGCTAAAAAGTTGTTGGGATATTAGGTTCTCGACAAACACAATACATTCTAGGAGCACGCGTACCCCGTGAAAGCGGGGTCGCTCAAGTTCCCTGCTTGCGCAGGCAGGTCGGCGCCTCCGCCCGCCTGCCCGATGGTCAGGCGGGCCGGCGGAGCGCTGCGAAGTCTCCTAGATTGTATTGTGTTTGTCTCGTTGTGTTTAGATGGGAAGGGCGCCACAACCACGATGACACAGAAATGTTTGAGAAAGGTGGAATTGGTCTAGGTTGGCCGGAAGGAGAGTCCTTGACACAAAAATATATTTCAGTAGTATATACAAAAGACAGGGTCTGCTTAGTATCTGTCTAAACGGTCAGAAAGCAAGGCCCGCCTGCCGACAAGCAGGGAGAGGAAGGAAGCGCCTATGTGCGTTTTCAAACCGGAAACGATGGGAGCAATGGGAGAACCCACCACCCCATCTTCTCAGGTCGTTGACAGTGAAATTTTCAGATGTGCCCAAGAACTTCATCGTAGAGATTGCACCTCTTGTGGTGGTGACCAGACACTTCTTTCCTGCCTAGCTGATGATGAACACATGACTCTTGAATACTGGGAAAATCTCGCCAAAGCGAAGTTGGCCATGACACCCCAAACCACTGTTGGTGAAGAAACTCCTGAAAATCGTGCAGCTAAGCTTCACAAAGAAAACTGCAATTATTACAAGTGTGGGGGATTTGGTTCTATCGAAAACTGTGCCAAATCTGGAGGGCTCTCTGCCGATCATTGGATCCAGCTGGCCAATGCTCAAGTCGTAGGACACGATGTCGGTGCTTCTCAAACCGCAGCTCACTGGACTCAAGAGGTCATGGAGCAAGCCTCCGCGTTGCCTCTTCCTGTTTTGCCTGAAGGTAGGAAGGTTCATGAGCCCAGAGGGCCCGAGAGATTGGCCGAAGAGATCCACAAGGATTCTTGCCTTATTTGTGGCGGAAACAAAACTATTGACGAGTGCCTTGGCCCTGCAAGTGCCAGCAGTATTCGCCAAACTGCCCAAAGGTACTGGGACATCGTTCTGGAAGAGATTGTGAAGTAGTATATGTGTCTATCTTTCCTGGGAGCCCCAGCTAGTCGCCTTCGCCGCGGTCGTCTCGATAAACCTGTTACCGCAGCTCCGACTAAACAACCCACTATTCGGAAGTCTCGTGTTATTGAAAAAATCGCCCGCCATCTTCACCTGTGTTTTTGCCGAAACTGTGGCGGAACGACGACAATTGAGGCGTGTTATGGGAATGGTTGTGGAAATGGCTTGTCCATGGAGTATTGGACGAAACGAGCGCGTGCGATCAACGATATCGTTCGAGAAAAGATTGTGAAGTAGTATACCGATCTATACCAAAACTCACAGAATAGGTAACTAACAACGGGAGACAAAGGTAGCCTTCGCCGGGGCGGATTTTACCCGCCGGCTGGCGGGGCTTACCAAAGGAGGTCTCAACATGAGTTGCCAAGGATGCAGAGGATGTCAGTCCAGATGTCAAAAGCCTCCGAGCGACGAAGACGTTCGCAAGCATGAGCTCTTGAAGGAATTCATCTTGGGAGCCCTCGGAGAGGTTCTCCATGATAGGTACTGTAAGGTCAAGGGTACTTCTTGCGGCGCCACTCATTGTGAAGAACTCGCCCATAAGACCTACTGGCAAACCGAGGCTCACACAATCATCAATGAGGCCTGGAACCTTTGCGAAGGTAACCCTCTCAAGTTCCAAGAGGCGGTTGGGGCAATCCTCCATACCCACTACTGCAAGTCGCAGGAAATGGATGGAGGCAAAACTTGTCAGGCCGATGCTCACAAGACCTACTGGTTCCAAGAGGCTGATACTGTTATGACCCCGGCCCACATGTTGGGGAAAGAACGATTCGAAAAGGCACAAGCAGCCTCGGCTCCGACTCCCGCTGATTCCGAGCCCGTCGTGGACTTTGATCCGGACCCGCATAAGTAGTCTAAAGAAAGGCTCTCGCCATCTTTTTGTATTTTCCCGTTTTTTGCCCCGCACTCGTTGCGGGGAGTTTCATTTTTACAAAAAACCTATCAAGTGGTATCATAAAAATCGTGATGAAAAAGTCAGAACAAAATGAAAAAAAGACTGTTTTGACAGGAGACAGGCCAACGGGCCGTCTTCATTTGGGCCACTATGTTGGCTCTATACAAAACAGGGTTAAGCTGCAAGAACAGTATAAGCAGCTTCTTTTGGTTGCTGACGTTCAAGCTCTTACCGACAATGCAGATAATCCAGAGAAGGTTCGTTCAAATGTTATGGAAGTTGTTTTAGACAATCTCGCTTGTGGAATCGACCCGACTAAAACAACTATTTTTATACAATCAATGATTCCAGAGATTGCCGAATTAACAATTTTCTTTTTGAATCTGGTCACGGTCTCTCGACTAGAAAGAAACCCGACCGTAAAAGACGAGATGAAACAAAAAGGGTTTGGTTCAAGCGTCCCTGCGGGTTTTTTAATGTATCCAGTTAGCCAAGCTGCTGATATTTTAGCCTTTAAAACAAACTTGGTGCCGGTTGGAGAAGACCAACTTCCGATGATTGAGCAAACAAACGAGATCGTCGAAAAATTCAATCGTTTCTACGGAAAAGTTTTCGAAAAAGTTGAACCAATAATTTCATCTACCCCGAGGTTAAGGGGAATTGATGGCCAAGCCAAAATGGGCAAGTCTTTAAATAACGCAATTTATCTTTCAGACACATCTGCCGTAGTTAAGGAAAAGGTATCGTCCATGTACACAGACCAAAACCATTTGCGAGTTGAAGATCCAGGCAAGGTTGACGGCAACCCAGTTTTTGATTACCTAACAGCCTTTGACCCCGACCGAAGGGGTCTAGAAGATTTAAAAAATAATTATGCAAAGGGTGGTGTAGGTGATGTTTTAGTTAAAAATCGTCTTGTTGAAGTTTTAAACTCATTTTTATCACCAATTCGAGATAAGCGAGCCGACATGGAAAAAAATATGGATTTTGTTTCAAAAATCGTGAAAGATGGAACAGAAGAAGCTCGTGAAATTGCCTCCTCAATACTAAAAGATGTTAAGAGGGCAATGAAGATAAACTATTTCTAAAACTAAAAAATAATTCTTAAAAATATGAAACGTACTTATATTAAAGAGCTCGGTCAAAGTGTTGGCCAAGAAGTAAAAATATGCGGGTGGATAAGCACTCGCCGTGATCACGGCAAGCTTATCTTTCTAGACGTTCGAGATGAATCTGGCACTGTTCAGGCTGTCGTAGTCCCTGTTCATAAAGAAGCCCACGAAACTGCTAGTAAACTCAGAGATGAGTGGGTAATTGAAGCAACCGGAAAAATAAACAAGCGACCAGAAAAAATGGTAAATAAAAATGTCGTCAACGGAGACATCGAGATAGAACTGACAAGCATCGGTATTTTAAACGAAGCCACAACACCAAATTTCGACGTCACGGGAAACGGACACGAGATAAATGAGGAGTCTCGTTTGGAGCATCGCTTTCTAGACCTTCGTCGACCACGCATGCAGAAAAACATCAGATTACGACACGAGCTAATAAGATTTATCAGAAATTATCTTATCACTAGAAAATTCGTAGAAATCGAAACCCCGATATTAACCAAATCAACCCCTGAAGGAGCCAGAGATTATGTCGTACCTTCGCGTATTTATAAAGGAAAGTTTTATGCTCTTCCTCAGTCGCCTCAGCAATACAAACAGCTTTTGATGGCGTCCGGATTCGAAAAATATTTCCAAATTGCCAGATGTTTTAGAGACGAAGACACAAGAGGGGACAGACAGCCTGAGTTTACCCAAATGGACCTTGAAATGGCTTTTGTCCAGAGGGAAGACGTCATGGAAGTTATCGAAGCCCTTCTAATTGAACTGGTGCAAACAATAGCTCCCGATAAAAAAATCCAAACTGTTCCTTTTCCACGCATAACTTACAAAGAATCGATGGAAAAATATGGAACAGACAGACCAGATATCAGAACAGACAAGAACGACCCAAATCTTTTAGCTTTTTGTTGGGTTATAGATTTTCCTTTCTTTGAGAAAACAGAAAATGGTGGATGGACATTCACCCACAACCCATTTTCCGCTCCAAAACCTGAACATATGGAAATGTTAATGAAGAAAGAAAATATCCCAGACATCTTGACCACCCAATACGACGTAGCAATGAACGGCCTTGAAATAGGAGGGGGAAGTATCCGCAACCATCGCCCCGAGGCACTTAAAAAAGTCTTCGAAATTATGGGTTTTGAAGAAGACAGGATCGTTCGCAACTTCGGACACATGTTAAGAGCTCTTGGCAGCGGTACACCACCACATGGGGGAATTGCATTTGGACTAGACCGTCTTATCTCTCTCTTGGCCAACGAACCAAACATTCGAGAGGTAATAGCTTTCCCTAAAACAGGTGAGGGAAGAGACCTAATGATGAACGCGCCATCTGAAATAGACAAAGAACAGCTTAGAGAATTGGGGATAAAATTGTCTTAGGCAAAACATAAAACGAAAAAAGCGCCACAAGGGCGCGAAATACTGGGCTACCGGATCTGGGAAAACTTTTTACTTCGACACAGCAGAAGTAAAGACAAGAACAAAGATCCCGGTCAAAGAAACAAGGCACCAACCTATCCCGACGAGCGCAACGGCTGAAGAACAAGAGATTGTTCCAGAAGATGCGACTGTCAGGGCGATACGCAGGTTGCCCATGAGGTTTCTCCTTCCTTTCGTCCCTTACAACGATCAAACGACGTGGCTACGTTCATATTCTCAGCGACCAGGTACTCTGTAAGTCTAACATGTACGTATCATAAGTCAAGCCTTTAGATGGTCTTCTAATTGTACTTGTGGAAATACTGTGATAAAGTGTAACAAATACACTAAGTATCAAACCTATGCAAAAAAGTAACAATGATTTTGGATTTATAAGAGTTGGGGCAGCAGTGCCAAAACTAAAAGTCGGGAATCCTATTTTTAACGCAGAAGAAATAACGAGAATTATCGACCAGGCCAACAAATCTAATGTTCAAATTTTACTTTTCCCTGAGTTATGTATTAGCGGGTATACCTCGGCCGACTTGTTCCATCAAAAGGCCCTTCTTGCAGCTTCACTCCGCGGACTGAAAACAGTAATGGACAAAACAAAAAAAGCCAAAGCGGCTGTTATTGTCGGTTTTCCACTTGAATGTGGCGATAAAATATATAATGTCGCTGCCTTTATCCACGCTGGAAAAATTTGGGGGCTTGTGCCAAAAACTTATATACCAAATTATAAAGAGTTCTACGAGCAACGATGGTTTTCCTCTGCGAATGTGCTTAGACAAAAAAGTGTGAAAATTTTTGGAAGGGACATACCCATTGGCAAGGACCTCCTTTTTTCTGCGAGGGGAATAAACAACGGGGTGTTTGGCATAGAAATATGTGAAGATCTTTGGGTTCCAATTCCTCCAAGCTCTCATCAAACAATGGCCGGAGCGACTGTCATATTTAATCCATCAGCGTCAAATGAACTTGTTGGAAAATCATCATACAGACGGTCGTTGGTAATAAATCAGTCTGCCAGGACATTTTCCGGATACGTTTATGCTTCCTGCGGCACACACGAGTCTAGCACTGATGTTGTATTTGGAGGACACGCGATAATTGCCGAAAATGGTTCACTCCTTAATGAAAACTCCCGTTTCGCCCGTGAAAGC
>JBAZWX010000044.1:0-6945 GCA_041660145.1 Minisyncoccota bacterium
AGAGGATCATGTTCCTTTTTTCCAGCGTCCCCAAATGAGTATTGGTGGGTTATTTACTGTGATATTTCTATTGCCGGTCAGTTCGGCAACTTTTGTTGGCGCTTATCTTTTGTATAAATTTTTTGACGTGGCGAAAGATAATATTGGGTTTTTACCAAGTTTTCTTGTAATTGCCATCGGCTTGTTTGTTTCTTACTCTCTAGTTACTCTTATAACTTCTGGGTCAAGGCGTTTCGTTTTGACAAGGCTTTTTTCTAAAAATGAAGTAGATCTCTTGCCGTACGAACGAGAGCTAATAGAGACACTTTTTGCTAAGGCGAAAACTTTTGACACCTTACGGACTGCCAAGGCAAAAGAAAGAAGTGTAGAAATAGCACTTGCGTTGGAGTCATTGTCAGAAGGAACTCTGTTGGAGGACGCAGAAAACAAAAGTGGTGCCTACGAAGTATCTTTAACGCGTGAGCATGTGGCCAAGAAGGACGCATTTGGTTACATAGCGATATTGCTTTTTGTGTGGCTTGTCGTGGGTGTTAGGCTTCCGTCTATTTCTGCGTGGGTATTTTTGATATGTTCCATTATTACGTCGTGGCTTTTGTGGAAGACATTTACGAAAGACGAAGCAATATTATCTGATGCTGGCCATTTATTGCGTGAGAAAGTTCTTGGATTTAAATTGTACCTGAAAACGGCGGAAAGATACCGAATGCAAAATCTCACTCCTGATATTTTTGAGAAGTTTTTGCCGTATGCCATTATTTTTGGTGTTGAGCGCCAATGGTCAAAAGCTTTTGAAGGGCTTTCCATGGTGTCGCCAGATTGGTACTCGGGAAGTGCCACAGGTACCGGGTCTGGTCTTGTGGGAGGAAGTGGTGGCTTTTCTGCCTCATCTTTCTCTAGTTCGTTCTCTTCGAGTTTTGCCAGCGCATTTTCAAGTAGCACCGGCGGAGGCGGCGGTGGAGGTGGCGGAGGTGGTGGTGGAGGCGGAGGCGGAGGAGGTGCAAGCTAGCCAAAAAATGTTAAAAAATCTGATCTATCAACGTTAATAAAATTATCGTGGCGACAATCTATACAAATATATATTCCAATACCAGGAAAACTTGGTTGTTAATGACTACTTTTTTGGTGCTGGTTATCTTTTTGGGATATATTTTCAGCCTTGTCCTCAATAGCCCGGTCGTATTGTATATTGCAGTTGCGATAAGTCTTTTAATGAACTTTTCTGGATATTGGTTTTCAGACAAAATTGCCCTTAGTTTGTCTGGGGCAAAACAGGCCAGCCGAGAGGAGTATTTTGAGTTTTATAATCTTGTTGAAAATCTTTCTATAACCGCGGGTTTACCGATGCCTAAAATTTATGTGATAGAGGATAAGGCACCGAATGCTTTTGCCACAGGAAGGGACAAAGATCACTCTTCTGTTGCCGTTACCTCTGGATTACTCTCAATACTTAACAAAAAAGAATTAGAGGGAGTTGTCGCCCACGAACTTTCCCATATTGGCAACAGGGATATTTTACTTTCAAGTATCGTCGTTGTGTTGGTGGGTTTTGTTTCTATCGCCTCGGATCTTCTTGTCAGAATTTTATTTTGGGGAGGTCGAGATAACAGTAGGGAAGACACAGGAGCGGGGGCCCTTGTCACTATCGCTGGAGTTGTCTTGGCTATTTTTGCGCCGATATTTGCCTCGTTGATTCATCTCGCAATATCAAGAAAAAGAGAGTTTCTCGCTGATGCATCAGGTGTGCTTTTGACCCGTTATCCTGAGGGGCTTGCAAGTGCTCTAGAAAAAATAGGTTCTTATTCAGGACCTATGGTTAGGGCGTCGGGTGCCACCGCTCATTTGTTTATCTCAAGTCCGTTTGGGGCGAAAATGAATAGTGGAATAAGCAGACTATTTATGACTCATCCGCCTATAGAAGAAAGGATTAAGGCCTTGAGAGAAAAGTCGTTTTAAGCTATAACTGGATAGTAAAGAAAGGAAGGTCTGCCCCTGTGTCCTGTCTACCGGCAGACAGGTAGCGGTCGAGACAAAGGCGGGGTAGCTAAAAATAAATATTGTATATAGCGTGGAGGGTTCGCACCTGTCTGCGCAGGCAGGTAGTGGTCGAGTGTTTAAATGCGAGCAAGCGTAGCATTTAAAAGACGGAGGCCCTAAGGGGCCGAGTCGGGGTCGCGAAAATTTTCAGCAGAAAATTATTTGTGACCTTCCTGGAAAGGACGTATGTCCGCAAGGGTGAGAAAGCGAATACTTGTAGCTTTCGCAAGACCTTGAGCAGCTGTCTTTAATAGATGCGAAAGGTGTACCGCTCCTGTAAGGAGGCGAGAGTTTAAAAATATATATTGTATACAACGCGGAGGGTTCGCATAGTGGTCGAGTGCGCGTCCCTGGAAAGGACGTATGTCCGCAAGGGCATCGAGAGTTCGAATCTCTCACCCTCCGCAGTGTATACAATGTAAAATATGAAAATTGCAACACACAATCTCTCTTTCCTTTTTGAAGAAGGAACGCATACTCATTCAGGAAAAGAATGGAATTATACAAAAGGTTTTGTAGAGGCCAGGATCGACCATTTTTCAAAACTTTTTTCTGAAATCAATGCAGACATCATTTTGCTTCAGGAGGTTGCATCTAAAAGTGTAATCGAGCGAATTATCGCACGGACAGGTATAGATTATTCTTATTTTTTTGCAGTCCCAGATCATGATGGGGTTGGCAATGTCGTGCTCTATAAACAAAAAAATGTCATGTGTGAATCTATCCCAGCCTTAACCTCTCTTCCGGTGTTTGTTGAAGGAGACGTTGATGTGCTCGGACCACGTATTTGGTCTCGTAGAGATTTCGTCCATATGGAGGTGCCATGGAATGGCAAAAAGCTTCATGTTTTTGATGTCCACATAAAGGCTAATTTTTTGGTGCCAGAAAAGAACACAAAAAACGAAGCGAGTTCTATGACGGCTCAAATTACTGCGGCAGACGGGTTGATACGTTCAGAAATATTTCGCTTTTCACAGGCCAAAAAATTGCGAGAGCTAGTTGATTTGTTTTTTGCGACTGATCCGGAATCGTTAGTGGTAGTTGGGGGTGATTATAATGCAGAGGAAAATTTTTCAGTGTACCGAATTATTCGGGGTGTTATAAACAATGTTTCGGATACCCTTATGGAAGCTAGTTCAAAACTAGGACAAGAAAAGAGGTTTTCACTACTGTTACCAGGCTCTGGCAGAAGGGTCTTGTCTGATCATATCCTTATCTCAAAAAACGTTGAATCGCACTTGATAGACGTTAAAATTTTGAATGACAATATTTCTGAAAATAAAAATATGGCGCCCAACCCAACACTGGTTGGAAGTGACCATGCCCCTATTATTATCGAGTTGATATGAACAAGTCCGCATGCGATTTAAAAGTAAATGGAAAAGAACCGATTCTTTCGGAACTTGCCATTCGCGTCTTTGAGATTGCAAATTTGGCCGGCGGAATTTTATTGAAATACCGTTATCAAATTTTAAAAGTTGACCATAAAAAGGATGAATTTGATCCAGTCACAATCGCTGACATAGAATCGGATGTTTTGATACGTAATGAATTACAAAAAACATTTCCTAATGATTTAATTTTATCAGAGGAAAACGATGATATCCCCGACAATTATAGCGGAAGAGTTTGGATGGTTGATCCACTAAACGGAACGAAATCTTTTATAAAAGGCACTGATACATTTGCCGTGGTCATTGGCTTAGTTGAAAATGGCGCACCTATTTTTGGTTGTGTTACTGTCCCTGCACAAAACAAAATTTTTTATGCAGAAAAGGGCAAAGGAGCTTTTCAGAAAATTGATGGAAAATTTGTAAAAATTTGTACATCTTCTGTACGCGAGATTGAAAAAGCCCGCTTGATTACTCGTGAGCCAAGTGGGGATATTCGTCCGGTTGAAGAGAGCCTTGATAAACTTCCTTTCATGGAAAGAATAGCAGGAGGCAGTGGTGCCAAACTTTGTGTTGTAGCAGCAGGGGATGCAGAAGCGCATATAAATACCAACATGAGAGCCAGTAAGTGGGATATTGCTGCGCCTCAAGTTATACTTGAAGAGGCAGGTGGCATAGTTACAGATTTAGATGGTAAAGCCATAGATTACAAGGATGGCTCGATAAATCTTGGCCGCAGTTTTGTCGCTTCTGCAAACAAAGAATTGCACGGGAAAATTATACAAGAATTGAAGTTATTGAGGATTTAATTTTATAACGTCTTGCTTTTTGCCGTGTCTACAAATTTACGACAGCCGGTTATGAAAATGAAAATGCTAAAGGTAAAATCTTTTCAAGAAACTCTTCACAAAGGAATGTGTGGGCCAGCTTGTGTAAAAATGGTTTTGGAGTATTGGGGAATACAGAAAACGGAAAAAGATATTGCAGAAATGCGGCCTGTTCCAAATGCAGTAGATACTTCCAACGAAGATATTAAAAACATCGCAGAATCTTGTGGTTTAAAAGTCGAAGTTGAAAATCAGTCGACGTTTGAAGATATTTCTTGTTGGCTTGATAGAGACATTCCAGTGATAGTCGATTGGTTTTCTCGAGGCCGCAATGATTATTCTGATTCCGAAGTCGCAGATGGACACTATTCGATTGCGGTTGGCTTAGATGATAAATTTATATACCTTCAGGACCCAGAAATTGGCTCTTTGAGGACTATTAAAAAAGATGATTTTTTGAAAGTCTGGTTTGATTTTAAGGGGGATATTATAAGTTCGTGGGACGATATGATTATCCGTCAAATCATTGCAATTTATCCTGACCGTAAATAAGGTCATGGTTTGGACAGAAGGGGGTCATGGTGAATGATGTTCCCTTTGGTTCGGGGCAGTCTCTCATTCTGTAAAAATGTTCAGACGTCTCAGACATCTGGAATAGATGATAATCTCTCGCTGGTTGTCCCAGCGGAAATGCCCTATAATCACTATATGAAATTCAAAAAAGCGGTTTTTATAAAAATTGTGGATAGTCACTTTGACCAAAAATATTGGGATAAAATTGATGAGCTGGTCGAGGAAAAAGTTTTGCTGGCCCCAGACGATCCAAAGATAAAAAATGAACTAAAAAACTGTGATTGTCTGCTTTTAGGTTTTCAGGTTACCATCGGAAAAGACATTTTGGATGCTGCTCCAAACTTGAAATATATTGGCGTGTTGGCTACCGCTTATGGCACTATCGATTTGGCCGCTGCGGCTAAAAGGGGTATTCCTGTTTGTAACCTTGGAGGTTACAGCACTGAATCGGTCGCAGAATTTACGATAGCCGCTATTCTTCACGAGATTAGGGATATAAAAGAAGGCCTAAAACGAGCACAGGCTGGCAATTATGGATTTGAAGGAATCAAAGGGATTAGAGCGCGCGAACTTAAAAATAGTAATTTTGGTGTTATCGGACTTGGCAATTTTGGAAATCGAGTAGCTGAATTGGCTGCGGGTTTCGGCGCCAACGTTAGTTATTGGTCTCGTACAAAGAAAAAAACTCCGTTCCAATATCAGGAGCTCGAGACGCTACTTAGCGCCTGTACCTATATATCTGTTAATGTCGCGGAAACCGAGGAAACGACTGGTTTATTAAACGCAAAAAATCTGCCGTTGATAAAACCGGACAGCGTTTTGATTAGCACGGTTCCGCCGACGATTATAGACACGGACGCGTTAGCTGCAAGGTTGTCTAAAAACGACATCACTTTTATTTTTGATCATCCGGACGAGATGCAAAAAGAGGAGTTGGCAAAAATATTTAAGCTGGATAATTGTATAACATATCCGCCTATTGCATTTGTGAGTGATGAGGCAGAGATCGCCAAACAGGAAATTTTTATCGGCAATATGGTTAAATTTCTTGAGGGAAGTATTCAGAATAAGGTTAATTAAAGAACTTATTAACGATGAAGACGTTGCATTCTTCTTACCGCAAGTTATTAGTTAGCATCCCGAAGATTAAACAATATTTTGATGTATTTTTTTTGACCTTGCCCAATGAAAAGTTCGAACTCGTTGGGTTTTCAAAAAATATTTCCGAAGATTATCCATTGTTGATAATTATGGCTGGTTGCCATGGCGAAGAACCAGCACCATCTTTATCTATTTTCAAAAACTACAAAATTATTTCCGAGGCGGCAGAAAAGCATCATGTAAATCTTGTTATATATCCATTAATGAACCCATGGGGGTTTGATAGAAACAAGCGCAGAAATCGAGAGGACCTTAATTGTAATAGTAATTGGATTCACAAAGATGAAGACCGAACTGCAATCGAGGTTGAGACTGTTTCCAAAAATATTAAAAAATATAAGCCATCGTTTTTCGCGAGTATTCACGAGGACGATGAGGTAAAAAATGAGTTTTACATGTATTCATTTGGTGACAGAAAATATGAAAATTCTCTGATTAAAATTGGTGCAAAATACTTTCCGGTTTTAAAAGATGGTAAGCATTGCGATGTAAACGTAAAAGCCGGAGTCGTCTATAATGGCCATGACGGTTCGGCGGAAGATTTCATGTATCATCGGGGTTGCAAATTTTCCTGTTGTACAGAAACTCCATCGTCTCAGTTGTTGTCAAAGAGAATGAAGTGTTGCATTGATCTGATAGTAAAACTTATAGAATTATCAGGAAACAAAAAATGAAAGTAAAATATTTTTTACCGATTTTCATTATTGTGACAGGGGCGGTGTTGCTCTTTGTCGTTTATAGGGCGATTGAAGACAACAAAGGCGAGTTGGCCGATTATAAGGCTCCTCTCTATGATCAAAATGGCTTTGGTGAGAATTTGGCAGTCTATCCAGGGAAAGAGCCGACCAAGGTTAATTTAGAGGTCCCATATATCAATGAAGCACCCGATAACGACTGGACTGGACCATGGAAAGATGCCTGTGAAGAGGCGAGTATAACCATGATAGAAAAATATTATT